>NZ_VPCO01000051.1:0-5788 GCF_013418175.1 Acinetobacter sp. YH12200 | reverse complement strand
ACCTCCGCTTTTGGTGATGTGATGGTTCAAATGCAGTGATTATTCTCGCAACATCTCCACGTTCAACCCAAACCACTGTTAATAGTCTACCACGATTGCTTAAACCGACTGATATTAGTCGTTGTTCATCATAGTGTCCTACATCCTCAAAAGAGATCAATGCAGGATCAAGGAAAATACTACAGACCTCCTCGAACGTGATTTCTCGCCCTCGATAGACTAAATCCATTTTTTGGTCATGCCATTCAAATAACAAGCCGTAATATTCAATTAATGGCATGATTACCTCTTTTCCTCTCGTGAAATAAAAAATATGCCTATTATTTTGGGTCTATGACACAAAAATCTCCATTTTTTCCATATCCGCACTGCTTTTTCATCACACGAACACACGGTTTAGATTCCTCTCCAACAGTACAGCTTCCAATATCAAACTGGATACCTTGCTGTCTTAAGCTCTCGATCTGAGGGATATTTTCTAAAGGTTTGATATAAACACTGAATAACCAAATGATGCCAAGCATCAGAATAGCGAAAATGCCTAAAATAATGGTGATGATTTTCCATGAAAATTGATCACTAGTTGATTCAATCGAGTTTTTTAAATGTCCAAGTGCCTTAGCGGTCTTGATAAGCTCTGCTGTACCCTCCTGTAAGCCCGTATTTAGCGATTTTGATACAGTGCTATGGGTTTGCTCTGCGATGACCTTCTGAATGTGTTCTTTCGTGATTTGAAGCTCTTTAACGGCCTGATTGACTAGGTTCTGCTGTTGTTCTGCAACTGCCATCAGTGCATATAACTTTTTTTCATCAGGTGTCATCGGCTCATCCCTCTAAACTTCATTGTTTTCTGTTGCTCTCGTTCTAATTTCTGCTGTTCTTTGTACTGCTGTAAGGCAAGCTGTTTAAAGCTGGCAAAATCAGCCTTAAAACTCTCAATGCCCTGTTTAATTTCTTTGTCTGAGATAGGGCTGTTTTTGAGGTCTTTCAGGTCGTTTTTAGGGTCGCCTAAATCTAGTCGCTCAAGCTCTTTATAGGCTGTACGTGACTGTTGCAAGGCTTCCCTGATTTCAGGGTCTTTGGCTTGGCTTGGTAAGAGTTTCTTTTCAGGGTCTTTCTCTATGCCTTGCTCTTTGTAGCTTCGCATATCAATACGGCTGTCAATTTGGTGTTTTTCCAAATGGCTATTGCATAAATCCGCCCACCTTTGGCGTAGGTCTTTAATATCAGTTTTTCGTTCCTGGTAACTCTTGCCTGTATTGTCTTTTTTAGCTCCGCCACGTTCAGGATTCTTGCTGTTATAGCGTTTGAAATATTGCTCTGGATCTCGTTCGATTCCATCTTGCAGACGTTCATTAAACATGAGGTGGATGTGGGGCTGATCGTTGCCGTCCATTGCTTTAGGGTTATGAATTGCAAACTGATACGGATATTTTGAGCCAATTTCAGACTGAATAAAGTCTTCAACCAGTTCTAGGCGTTGCTCAGCATTCATCTCTCTAGGCAGGGCAATTTCATATTCTCGATAGGTACTGCCATTTTTACGCTCGTAAAGGTCGGCTGCTTGCCAAAAAGTAATCGGATTATGTTCAGCCCATTTCGGCATATTTCCATAGTCACTATGTTCAAGGTCGGATTGTTCCTGTTTCAGCTTTTTTTCTTCGTCCCGATCAATATATTCGGCATGCGGTGCTGCCTTACCTGCCTTACCAACTTTCACACTTAAACGAGCTATCGCCATTAGGTTTTTTCCTGTGCCTTTTTTCGGTCTAGTTCTTTCTTAAATGTTCTTTGATCGAGTATCGAAGCCCACATCATAATGATGATAATTAGCGGTGCTGCGATCACGCCAAAACTAATATCTTTGATTTTTCCCAATACCTGTTTTAGTTGCATGCTGTTGCTCCTAGCTTTGGTACTTCTTTTTTTCATTCAATTTTCAATTGAACGAAAAAAAGAAGTTTCAGGGTTTTAGGGATGAAGTCCCTAACGTGCTTAGGTTTCTCAATGAAATTGAGAAACGTCTAAGCGCGCCATCAAATTTTTGATGGAAGTACAGGCGATAATCTCCAGAACGACTTTAACAAAATTACGTTACTCGAACGTAAATATTTTGTTATCGTTCTTTGAGTATTGAGCCTGTGCTTTTGCGGTATATGAATTAATGGAATTGAATATGAATAATGATTGGCTGTCTGAAAAAATCACATATATTTCTGCTTTAAAGAATCCTAGTGATGCTCAAAAACTTTTACTTGAATTAGCCAAAATTCAGTACAGAACACCCGACCAAGAGAAAAAAATCAATGCCTTGATCAAAGCTGAAAAAGCCATAGATCGAGCAAATAAGCAAAAAGTTGCAGTTAGAAAATTATTGAATGCCGAAAAGGAAGCAGAACGTAAAGCTCGTACACGTCATCTCATTCAATTAGGCGCACTATTTGAAATAGCTAACCTAGATCAGCGTGACCCAGCCGAATTACTTGGCATTCTTCTAAAAACTGCTGAAATTGATCCTAATGATATGAAATGGCAAATTTGGAAAGAGCTAGGACAAGAAACTTTAAATCATCGTAAAAAAGACAAAAAGTGATTGTTCAGAATTTTTATTCAACTTTATCTAAGCACGTAAAAAACTCATCTATATACAGAGGGTCTAAAAATTATATTTTTGATTTATAAAGATAATTAAAGATTACTTTGCATAAGGTGTATTATCTTAATAATAAGGCAACTAAGGTAGGATGAATTTTATGGCGACTGCAATTCGTGCAGATTATTGTACAAATATGACTATAAACAATTGCTCTTTTTCAGGGTTTAACAATTGTATAGAGATGAACTTTTGTACTAACTTCAATATATTAGGTAGTGGTTTTTTTAATTCTAATAATGCTGTCTTTTTATCTAATTGCTACGGAAAAGGAGCTATATCAAACAACTATACTCATAATGTAAATAATTTAATTTCAGTTGCTGATTCAAAACTAAAATACCCTCTTCCTTCAAAAAATAAGGAAAAGCATAAAATCATAAAAAAAGAGCAGAAGAAAAATAGTTCAATAAGGAATATAGAATTTAATAAAAAAATTAAAGAACTTATTAACTTAGAAGCTAACCAAAAATTTATTAAGAGAAATCATCAGTTAGCTTGTAAAATAAAATATATAAAAGCAAATCTTGGAAAATTAGAAGCTGAAAGCCTTCTTTTCTTGACTCAAGCATTAATGCAGTACGATCTTCAAAGTTAAGATGATGGTATGACAATTTTATATACTCCATAAACCCTTTAAATTAATTAGGTGGTTTATGTCGCACTTCAAGTTTTACTCTGCCAAGTATTGATATTATTAAAGCTCTTAAGATAATTTAACATTCGTCATTTCCCATAAGAATTTAATAAAATACTATATGGCTGACAGATAGATAAAAGACTAAGAAAAGAAAAGCAGACAAAAAAATACCATCGATAATAAAATTGGTTAAAAATGTTGCACGATGAAATTTAAATAAACTTGCAAAGCTAATAAATTAACACTTTTATATTCAAAAAAACTTAAATCACAAGTTAAGCTAATAAACAGTTTTAGCTATTTTAAATAAGCTCATTTTAAAAACCAAAATTTAGATTTATTGGTGATATAAAACTTTAAATCAATAGCTCCACTAACGCTCTTCACTTATTTATTTAAAATTTAGCGACGTAAAAAGACAATTAAGTATTTTTAGATAATGCTTGGAATCAATTCAATTCATCAAGTTTTAAAAAATAATTCCTTTTGTCAGGTCTATCATTTTTTAAATGCTTTAAAAATATTTTAGCAGTTTCCTCCGATGCATCCTCTCTTAGGCAACGTTCAACAAAGGATATATCTACAAATTCATCTGCTAACCCAGCACGGCCAAGATCTAAAAAATAAATTTCATTGAATTTATCTATAAAAATATTACTATCCGTGATATCGCCATGAGAAAAAACCAATCTTTCTTCAACACGAGTCTCAGTTAACTCATTCCATAGACTTAGGTAAGTTTTATGGTCTCCCCATAATTCAGCGTCAAAATCATCTTGATCTATATCGTCAAGGAGTTGGTTATCAATAAAAAATTTTGACTCTTTTAACCGATGATCAATGTTTGAAATAAATGGACAATCAATAATAGCAACTGAATTTAACAGATTGAGTGCCTCCTTATAGATAGCAAGCAATTCTTGGTCTGTTAAAAAAAGCGCTGAAATTGGTTTTGCATTGATCGCTTTAGTGATCATGAATTCAAACTGCTCATCCTGAAAAGTCATGATGAGTTCAGGCACCTTTAATTTCTCAGAGAGCCAACTCAACATTTTCGCTTCGCGAGAGACACTGTATGTGGTCTCTGTATATAAAGTGCTAGATCGCTTAAGAAAAAAAGTTTCATTATTTCGATTAAAAGAATAAACATCCGATGGCGACTGACCAATTTTATTTGGCTCTAAAACACTGTTTCCAATAAATTGTTGAATAATATTGGGCAATTCCATCAAGTTTTCCTTTTATTCAGCATTAAAACCCCGCAAATGCAAGGCCTAGTAAATAGATGATCTTAATTTGGTTCACTGTAGCAAAAATATGGGGCGAATTCAAAACTGGTTCAATAGCCTAAGCAGAAAAAGGAGTATTTGATTATCCGCACTACTATACTTCCTAAAAAAAAATGCTCTCAACTTCTCAACTCGTACCCAAAGCGTCGCACTTCGTGCTTTGGCTTTGGAAACGGTTGAGAGAGTTTCGGCAATACTCTCCCTAAAGGCGGTCATTTAAAAAAATGACGCATCCTTTAAGTATTGCCGATTTACCGCATATTCTTTTGGCTTCGGAGCCACGTATATCGGTCGTATCCGCACATAGCTTTGCAAACTATGCAGACAAGGACTAAAGGTCTTGCACCTCTCCCCACACGCTCCCTGTCGAAGTATGGCGGTATCTCTGCGAGGGTTTCCCCAACATACAACTTAACCAACCTATACAACTACTCTTAACGCTCCGCTTTTGTGAGATTCCCCTGTAGCGGTTTAGCCTTTCGACTATCGCTACGTTGCACCAGTGACACTTATTCCCTCCACATGCAACGCATGCCAATCCGTAAAACGGACACGCAGGAGCAGGCAAAGCTCGATCTAGGATGCTTATTTGATGATTTAAAACACGGATTAACGAAGACTTATCATTTTGAGTCTTGATCTAAACACTGTTTATTGTGAAAATAGAGTTCAGGTACAAGCCTTTGTGTGAAATCTGCACGAGTTGGTAGCTCTGCTGATCTTCGTTACTTGATGTTCCACCATCAAATAACTGCGTACCGCTGAATATAAAGCGAAAGCCCATTGAGTTGCAAGATTCAATGGGCTTTTTCTTTGATCAATCAGATATTAAGACAAAAAAGAGAGGTCATATCTAATCATGACTAAATCCCTAATCAAGCACGTTTCAATGCCATAATATGGCGAACCATATCGTTAATATGTTGTTTTGTTTCATTATCTTGTGAACTTAACCATGCAACTACATCAGCATCAAAAGCCTGTGCTTGAGCTATGGTATGGCGTTCCTGTAATTTCTTCACAAAGCTAGGTTTAACCAATGGCGCATTGGTAGGGTCAAAATTTTTATAGCGTTCTAGTTCATTTTGCATTGCTGTACCTCCGCTTTTGGTGATGTGATGGTTCAAATGCAGTGATTATTCTCGCAACATCTCCACGTTCAACCCAAACCACTGTTAATAGTCTACCACGATTGCTTAAACCGAC
>NZ_VPCO01000050.1:0-5854 GCF_013418175.1 Acinetobacter sp. YH12200 | reverse complement strand
TTGAATTTCTTTGTCAGACATAGTGATCAGCATCTATATTTCATATCCAGTCCATGATGTTTAAACCATCATAAACTAGACATTTTTATTGGTGAGAATATAGACATTTTGAATGGTGAGTAACATTAACGATAATCCATAACCTAAACTAAAATCAGCGTAATTACCTAATCACAAAAACTATTCTTAAAACTCATATAATTCATTTGCTGACGTTCTTTTAAGCCCCTTCCTTTTAATGTGTTTATTAACTGATCTGAAAGCTTCGGCGACGATTTTACTTTATAAGAGATCCAAGAATAATTAGCTGTTCCTAGATCATAAATATTTTCAACCTTACGATAGGGATCATATTCATATTCATAAGTCGTGTATAAATCATAAAACCCCTTACACAGCCTCTCTTCTTCTTTTTTTATTAATGAAGTATTCATTGAAGTGGAAAAATCAAATACTTTCCCATTAATAAATTCATAAATAAATGTTTTTCCATGATTTTTTGATTGCTCGCTATAAATTTTGATTCCTTTAGGCGTCTCGTTTACTTCAATTTCACTTACACTGTCAAAATGAACTTCATCACGATTGATTAGTTCACCAAGACTATTTATCTCATAAATATAGTAGGTTACTTTAGCACTCTGCATACCATATATAGGACCAGGCCATGTAACCACTATAAGACTATTATTTTTTTTAAAAATTTTTTTTAAAAATTCATACTGAGTATCTTCTCCTAGAATATCTTTTTTAAGGTTACTTGAAATTATTAAAGGATTGGACGAAATGTGGAATATAGTATGAGTTAGTTGAGCTCTATAAGTATACGAATCGGAAGCTTCAGAATATTTATAAGGTTTAACCTCTTCAGCTTGAACTACACTCATAAAGGCGAAGAAAGAAACGGCCAACCATCTTTTTTTTAAAAACATTTCACTACCCCTTCTTTCGAGTATTTTTAATAATTAAGAATATAGTAATAGAGATTTTTCACTTTTAATTAGTATTCAATTGAAAAAGTTTACGATCTCGCTCGTCTGTTAAATAACGGTCCATTTGAGCAATCAGTTTTGCTCTGGCCTGTTCATCATCTTCTGTGATTTTCAACATGCAGGATCCGATCAAAATTTTACGTCTTGTATCATCCTTTCTTGCCTGTTCTTTTTCTTTGGCACGTTCTCTTGCCAATGCTGCCTGTCTTTGAGCCTTTAACTGCTTTAGCTTTTCTTCCTGGGCTTTAATTTTGCTGTCTAGTGTTTCAGTAATGCTCATTAATCTAATACCATCATCCTGGGAAACCATCCCTAACATAAGCGCACTTGAATATGCATTCAAGGTGCTATATGTATAGTAATGTTTTCCTCGAAGAGCGCACTTATGCAAACTTCGTTTGCAAGTCCGATTGGGGTCTCCCCAATACCCCGACAACCGTAGACACGGTTGTATTTCACTACGTGAAAATTTAAAAGCGAAAAATAGGCATGGCGATTTACCACTTTTCAATCAAAACCGTAGCACGATCAGCAGGACGTTCCGCCACTGCTGCAATCGCCTATCGGGCTGGTGAAAAGATCTATTGTGAACGTGAAGGCCGAGAACATGACTACAGCCGAAAAACTGGTGTGGAATACAAAGAGATTTATTTACCCAAAGACGCACCAGAACATTTAAAAAACCGGGAAAGACTCTGGAACGAAGTTGAACAGCGCGAAACCCGAAAAAACTCGACAGTTGCCCGGGAATTTGAAATCGCTTTTCCAAGTGAATTAAATCAGGAACAACGCCTGGCCATGCTCGAAGAACTATGCGCCAGTATCGTGGACAGACATCAGGTGGCCGTTGATGCCTGTATCCATGCCCCGCATACCGGATCCGGCAGTGATGAACGCAATTATCACGCCCATATCCTGATGAGCACACGCAAGCTCATTCCCGAAGGTTTTACCGAGAAAACCCGGGAACTGGATCAGAAACACAGTGGAGAAATCGAACACTGGCGCAAACACTTTGCCGATATCTGCAATATGCACTTGGACATGGCCGGATACACCGCCCGAGTCGACCACCGCAGCTACAAGGACCAGGAGAATGGTCTGGAAGCCACCCTGCACGAAGGGCCTAAAGTCACCGAACTGCGCCGAAAAGGGATTGAGACCGAAATCAGCCGAAGCAATGATGAAATCAAACAGAGAAATCAGGCACAGCTGCAATACGGCAAAAATATGGATCTGCTGATTGCTGAAAATGAGATCAAACTCAGCACACTGAAAACTGAACAGCAGATCCAAATCAAAAATAGCGCTAAAACGCCACCAATTGACGAAAAAGCCCTATTTGAGGAAAAACAGAGGGAAACCCTTGGCAAAGTGCTAAATCGCGAAATCAGCGCAAAAGACGCGAATCTAGACCTAGAATTTATGCAGGATGTTTTTAAAAAGGCCGAAAATACCTTCGGCAAGATGCAAAAACATGAAAACGAGTTCAATCAGCAGCTCGCCCAGGACATCGTGAAGAGCCGACTCAAGCAAAGTTATGACAAATTGCAAAGCCTGGTCGATCAACACAACGAATTAACCCAGAACAAACCCTTACTGTTTGGAAAAAAAGCCTGGGAAGCCCAACGTGACGAGATTTATCAGGAACACAAAAAGCTAAAAGGTCAGCATGAACACCAGAAAAAACATGGTGTGAAGGATTTATTGGAAAATGAAAAGTTCAAAGAACATGCCTGGAAGCAGTACCAACAACAACATCCGGCCAAAGCCAAGCAATACCAAACTCTATACTCAACCTATCAAGTTATTAAGAAATGTGTGAATGAGATCAAAGCAGAACAACAAATGAAACTCAGACAAGAACAACAGCTCAAAGCACAGCAACATGCGCCTAAAATGAAATCTCGTGGCATGAGTCGATAAACAGAGCGAGTGTCTACGAGCGAACTGAGAAAATTTGCCCTTTCCTTTCCCTGATTACAAGCTCCCTATCCATCAATCACCTGCATATCAGAGCATCCCGAATGGGTGCGAACTTTCCAAGTTTGATCCCTAAACCGAGCGTAGCGAGAAAAAAAGCTCATGAGCGAAGCGAATTCCGAGTTGCTTTTGATCTTGCTTTTGCTTTTCCTCAAATTCACGAAAATATGAACCAAAAATTGCCCCGACGAATCGAGCGAAAGCGAGATTCAATAGAGTTTGAGCGAAGCGAAAACCAAGGGCAATTTTTCAAATTTCCTTTTTTAATTATTTTTAAATCTTTTAAATCTTTTCAGCCCTCTGTATGCCTTTAATAGCAATGGTTTCAGCATTTAAATATGACGGATTGACTACTAACTATGACGGATTGACTACTAACTATGACGGATTGACTACTTAACTATGACGGATTGACTACTAACTATGACAAGTATATATTTGTCATATATTAAAAATTAAATGGTTTTATTTTGGATAAGAATCAAGTTGTAAAATCAAATCAAGTTATAGAAGCTTCATATCAATTAAGTGCCGTAGAGCAACGTATTGTCTTAGCAGCCATTTCACGTATTCCAAAGAATCAACCCATCACAGATGATGAGTTATACCCAGTGAGTGTTAATGAATTACAGCTCCTAGGAGTACACGAAAAAACAGCCTATAGAGATTTAAAAGAAGGGATTAATAGACTTTATGAAAGATCTATCAACCTTTCTGTGGACGATAAATCTATTAAAATGAGATGGGTACAAGAGGTGCAGTTTTTAGATAGTCAAAGTGTCATTGGTATTCGCTTTTCAAAACCAATTTTGCCCTTTATATCAAACCTCAGTAGAGAGTTTACGAAATATGCTCTATCTGATATTGCAGGTATCAACAGTGGGTACGGTATCCGTATTTATGAGTTACTGGTGCAATATAGACAAATAGGTAAGCGTGAAATCTCTGTTGATAATCTAAGAACCATGCTGGAACTAGGTAAAAAGTATCCGTTATTTGCTGATTTTAAAAAAAGAGTAATTGATACTGCTGTAGATCAAATAAATGAATACAGCCCTTTACGTGTGACTTATGAGCAGAAAAAAACAGGTCGTAAAGTTACTCACATTACTTTTTCTTTTAAAGAAAAAACAAGAAGTATTGGTCAGGAAAGTAAAGACATACCGAAAGAGTTCTATAAGTTAACAGATGCTCAGATAAATATGTTTGGTAATCAACTATCACGTCTACATGAACTATCTCATCTAGCACTTGAGGGTGAGAGCTATGAAATATTAGCTTCAAAAATCAAGGAAAAATTGAGAGATCCAAAACAACAGAAGACGTTTTTACCTTACTTACGGAACTTAGGCTTCAAACCTTGAGTGTATTGAAGAATACACTTATTGTATTCAACAATACGTATCTTAAATACACAGTAATACACTATGAAAACAAGTACAAAATACAGTGTTAGTGATGCTGCCACACTGTATAAAAAATCTAGAGCGACACTTTATAAAGATATAAAAAATGGGGTATTAAGCCGTGATCATGATGGCTTTATAGACTTTTCAGAGTTATTAAGAGTATATGGTGAACCGTTTAGTGGCAAACAGTCAAAACGTATTGATACACCTCAAATACAAAACCTAGATACACCTGAATACACTGATAAAACAGTTATAGAATTAAAAAATCAGATCGATTTTTTGAAGAAACAATTAGAAAAAGCAGAAGATAGAGAGACTAAAGCTAATGCTCGTATCGATACGCTTCTTACATTAATTGAAATGAAGCCCCTAAAATCCAATATTGATTTAAATAAAGAGAATATTGAAAGTAAGATCTCACCTAACTCAGATGATATAACTACCAATATTCCGTCAAAACACCTTAAAGAGGACGGATTGACTACTTCAGAGAATAAACGTATCCCTGTTCCAGAACACGTTGAGCCTGAACCTAAGAAGAGAAGCTTCCTGAGCCGTTTTTTCCTTCCCTATGGTTAGCCAGGACTCCAATTTTTTGATGAGCCAATTTCAGTGCAAGCACATGAAATAATGACTCCTTAAAAAACCGGATGATGTTTATTGAAACTGAATAAAACCATGGAACGTGAAGAATCGACAAAAAAGCCCAACTCAGCTGAGTTGGGCTTTTTAAATCTACGTAACACTATGAATTGTAATAAATAAAAGAAAGAATTTCGTATAAGGTGTATTATGTTAATTTTAGAAAATTTTAAGAATTAACTCTCAAGTAACTGCCCTATTTCCAACCTACTATATCCTCGCTCTTTTAGAATCAAGACAATAGCTTTTCTATATTCATCAGAACTGGAGGTCTTATATTTTATGATTAATTGATTCTCTGAATTCAGTTCAAGGGCATTCTTATAGGTTAAGACTTCAGTAGAAATCTTATTAAAAATATTTAGATTAAACATACAGGTACTCTTCATCCTGTTATAGCGGCCCGACTACAACAAATACCTGCCTTAGCTTAGCTAGGCACCCTTGGCAGCAAGGATTACAAATTAAGAAAAGTTCTGCAAGTTTTCAAAAGCTATAAGGATGAATAATCAACTAAAATCAATGTTATTTAACATAATGGGCGTTATACGAAATACCTCTTAAAATAATGTTATTTATCAAATAGTTAACTCAATAAACCCCAACCCCCCAAAGATCAAAAAACAGACGTTTTAACAACTCGTGTGTTTTTTAAGCAAATCTGTAATGTTTAGCCAATAGAATCGGCTAAAAAATGCTCAATTTTGGCATTTTCCCAATGTTCTCAGCTCTTCCAGGGCGAAAACTATCCCCAATTACTGTGGATGAAATTTAGGCTATTTTGTACGCCCTGGCGCACAACAATCTCGGCTCTTTGCGGCTACC
>NZ_VPCO01000049.1:0-6124 GCF_013418175.1 Acinetobacter sp. YH12200 | reverse complement strand
AGGGCATTTCGTATAACGTGTATTATGTTAAGTGTAGGAAAATTAATAAAATATCTATAAATATATTGCACAAAATTATTTTATGTATAACATACCATCCGGATGGTATGTTATACATAAAGGTGTCGATATGAATGCTTTTTTCTTAGCTTATAGCTTATTAGGATTAGCTATAATTGCAGAAGTTATAGGTAGCACTTTTTTAGTTAAATCAGAGGGTTTCTCAAAATTATTTCCGAGTATTATGGTGATAATTCTATACAGTCTAGCTTTCTATCTGCTATCACAAGTTATTAAAACAATCCCTTTAGGTATTGCATATGCGATATGGGCAGGATTCGGTATTGTTCTGACTAGTATTGTTGGCTACGTTTTATTTAAACAAACTTTAGATGCTCCAGCTATGATTGGTATTGTTTTAATAGTTTCTGGAGTTGTTGTTATTAATCTATTCTCTCAATCTACAGGTCATTAAGTGAAAAAAATGCAACAGCCTAAGAAACAGCCAGAAATTATTCGAAAGCGTATTCTTGAACAAGCAGCTACTCTTGTTTCACAAAAAGGCATTTCTGGTGTTTCTATTCAAAATATTGCTACAGCAGTAGGCATCACAAAAGGGGGAATATTCCATCATTTCCCTAATAAAGAAATTTTAATAGAAGAAATGTTTAATCAAGTAATTCTTGAAGTAGATCAAACTATTGAATATCTAATGAAACGAGATGAAGACGAATATGGAAAATTCACACGAGCTTATGTTCACAGTGCTTTTATTCATCAAATAAATGGTGTGGTTTCTGCATGGTCAGCTGTATCAATGACTCTAATTACAGAGCCTACCTTTAATAAAATTTGGATGGAATGGCTTAAAAATAGATTATCACAACATGCAGAAACAGACAGTCATCCTAATTTAGAGTTAATTCGTTTAGCAGCAGATGGGTTATGGCTACAAAGTATTACTGGTGTCATTGATGATGATAAATGTTCTAAATTAGAAGATGCTCTTCTCAATCGAACGTATTTAACATAAAATCTCTTATGCGAAATTACATACCAACTTTAACCACATTGTGGACAGGTTGGAGTTTAGAGATAAGAAAAATTTCTAGAGCATTTGCTAAATAAGCCCTATCACGTTCAAAGCCTATCGTAATGATGGATCCAGCATCTTTTAATCTTGGATCTATCGCAATATATTCAGTTTTATCTTCATTCCATCGGCAATATTTCATTACCCTGGCGCTTAAGCCATTACCACGATAACGGCCAGCACCTCTAGAAGTCCCAACACCGATATAAGTCACTAAATCTCCTTTGATAAACGCATATACACCGTGTTTATCGTAATTAGGAATTTTTCCAAAATTAAAATGTACTGGTGACCATTCAGGAGGCTTTCCTAATAGATCTACATTCCAGTGATGTTCAAAGAATAATTCTGTATTACGTATTAACTCATTAAGTGTTGGATCTTCCACTACTCATCTCTCAAAATTTATAGATTAAAAAGCTTTCGGTCACGCTCATCCGTTAAATACTTATCCATCTGAGCAATTAGTTTAGCTCTGGCCTGTTCATCATCTTCAGTGATTTTTAGCATACAGGATCCAATTAAAATTTTGCGTCTAGTATCATCCTTTCGAGCCTGTTCTTTCTCTTTGACTCGTTCTCTTGCTAGTGCTGCCTGTCTTTGAGCTTTGAGCTGTTTCAGCTTTTCTTCCTGGGCTTTAATTTTGCTGTCTAGTGTTTCAGTAATGCTCATTAATCCAATACCATCATCCTGGGAAACCATCCCTAACATAAGCGCACTTGAATATGCATTCAAGGTGCTATATGTATAGTAATGTTTTCCTCGAAGAGCGCACTTATGCAAACTTCGTTTACAAGTCCGATTGGGGTCCCCCCAATACCCCGACAACCGTAGGCACGGTTGTATTTCACTACGTGAAAATTTAAAAGCGAAAAACAGGCATGGCGATTTACCACTTTTCAGTCAAAACCGTAGCACGATCAGCAGGGCGTTCCGCTACTGCTGCAATTGCCTATCGGGCCGGTGAAAAGATCTATTGTGAACGTGAAGGCCGAGAACATGACTACAGCCGAAAAACTGGCGTGGAATATAAAGAAATTTATTTACCCGAAGACGCACCAAAGCATCTAAAAAACAGGGAAAAACTCTGGAACGAAGTGGAACAACGGGAAACCCGAAAAAACTCGACAGTTGCCCGGGAATTTGAAATTGCCTTTCCAAGTGAGTTGAACCAGGAACAACGTCTGGCCATGCTCGAAGAACTATGCGCCAGTATCGTGGACAGACATCAGGTGGCCGTCGATGCCTGTATCCATGCACCGCATACTGGATCCGGCAGTGATGAACGTAATTATCACGCCCATATCCTGATGAGCACACGCAAACTCACGCCTGAAGGTTTTACCGAGAAAACCCGGGAACTGGATCAGAAACACAGTGGAGAAATCGAGCACTGGCGCGAACACTTTGCCGATATCTGCAATATGCACCTGGATCTGGCCGGGTCCACCGCCCGGGTTGACCACCGCAGCTACAAAGACCAGGAAAATGGCCTGGAAGCCACCCTGCACGAAGGACCGAAAGTCACCGAACTACGCCGAAAAGGGATTGAGACCGAAATCAGCCGCAGCAATGATGAAATCAAACAGAGAAATCAGGCTCAGCTGCAATACGGCAAAAATATGGATCTGCTGATTGCTGAAAATGAGATCAAACTCAGCACACTGAAAACAGAACAGCAGATCCAAATCAAAAATAGCGCTAAAACGCCACCAATTGACGAAAAAGCCCTGTTTGAGGAAAAACACAGGGAAACCCTTGGCAAAGTACTAAAACGCGAAATCAGCGCAAAAGACGCGAATCTAGACCTGGATTTTATGCAGCGCAATCTCAAACAAGCCGAAATAAACCTGACCAAGCAGCAAAAACATCAAAACGAGTTCAATCAGCAGCTTGCCCAGGAGATCGTGAAAAGCGGACTCAAGCAAAGTCATGACAAATTGCAAAGCCTGGTCGATCAACACAACGAATTAACCCAGCACAAACCCTTACTGTTTGGAAAAAAAGCTTGGGAAGCCCAACGTGATGCGATTTACCAGGAACACAAAAAGCTGAAAGGTCAGCATGAACACCAGAAAAAACATGGTGTGAAGGATTTATTGGAAAATGAAAAGTTTAAAGAACATGCCTGGAAGCAGTACCAACAACAACATCCAGCCAAAGCCAAGCAATACCAGACTCTATACCCATCCTATCAAGTCATTAAAAAATGTGTGGATGAGATCAAAGCAGAACAACAGATGAAACTCAGACAGGAACAACAGCTCAAAGCACAGCAACATGCGCCTAAAATGAAATCTCGTGGCATGAGTCGCTAAACAGAGCGAGTGTCTACGAGCGAACTGAAAAAATTTGCCCATCCCTTTCCCTGATTACAAGCTCCCTATCCATTAATCACCTACCCTACAGAGCATCCCGCATGGGTGCGAACTTTCCAAGTTTGATTCTTAAATCGAGCGTAGCGAGAAAAAAAGCTCATGAGCGAAGCGAATTCCGAGTTGCTTTTGATCTTGCTTTTGCTTTTTCTTAAATTCACGAAAATATGAACCAAAAATTGCCCCGACGAATCGAGCGAAAGCGAGATTCAATAGAGTTTGAGCGAAGCGAAAACCAAGGGCAATTTTTCATTCCCTGGGCTTTTAATTATTTTTAAGCTTTTAAATGCTTTTAGATAGCCTGTAAACCTGAATTTATAAGGCTTTGAGAGATTATAAAACGAGGTTTACCTTGCATTAAAACGAGGTTTACCTTGCATTAAAACGAGGTTTACCTTGCATTAAAACGAGGTTTACCTTGCATTAAGCGAGTTGATAATATAACCTCGTCTTATTGACTTAAAAATATAAATTTTTCATATGAAAACCGAACTAATTGTCAAAGATAACGCTTTAATTAATGCTAGTTATAACCTTGATCTAGTAGAACAACGATTAATTCTTTTAGCTATCGTTGAGGCCAGGGAATCAGGTAAAGGGATAAATGCTAATGATCCATTAACAGTTCATGCTGAAAGTTATATCAATCAATTTGGTGTACATCGAAATACTGCTTATCAAGCCTTAAAAGATGCTTGCGATGACCTATTTGCAAGACAATTCAGTTATCAAAGTCTTAGTGAAAAAGGTAATGTCATTAATCACAAGTCAAGATGGGTAAGCGAGGTTGCTTATATTGATAATGAGGCTGTCGTTAGACTTATTTTTGCTCCTGCTATTGTGCCTTTAATAACTCGATTAGAAGAACAATTTACAAAGTATGAGATACAGCAAATAAGCAATTTAACGAGTGCTTATGCTGTTCGCTTATATGAAATATTGATTGCGTGGCGTAGTACCGGAAAAACGCCTCTTATAACTATCTACGATTTCAGACAAAAAATAGGTGTACTCGAGACTGAATACAAAAGGATGTACGATTTTAAGAAATATGTTTTAGACATTGCATTAAAGCAAGTAAATGAACATACCGATATTAATGTCAAAGTTGAACAACATAAAACCGGCAGATCCATTACGGGCTTTTCATTTAGCTTCAAACAGAAAAAGTCAGCAACAAATACAGCCAATGACATTAGTCAGGACAAAGAGCTAAAAATCAATTTGACTGATGCACAACGATATTTATTTGCTAGTAAATTATCAGAACTTCCTGAGATGGCTAAACTTTCACAAGGTAATGAAAGCTATGAACAGTTTGCTGCTCGGATTGTAACCATGCTACAAGAGCCAAATAAATTAAAAGAATTTATGCCATTACTTCGAAAAGTCGGCTTTCAATGAATGATGTCAATTGACATAGTAAAGTTAACAATCAACTATTAACACTATTTGAAAACTGGTTTACATAATGAAAAAACTGTCAGTTTCAGAACTAGCGAAATTATATGGATATTCAAGACAAGCTGTATATGCCCATATAAAGAAAGGAAATTTATCAAAAGGATCGGATGGATTAATTGACTTTTCAGAAGCCTTGAGAGTTTTTGGGGAACCACAAAAAAGCAATTCTAGTGTCAACCAAAGTCAATCAACTAGTAGGCATAACTTAACAGAAGTTGACTCGCTAAAACGTCAAGTTGACATGCTGGAAAGACAATTAAATCAGGCAATACAGAGAGAAAATCAATCATTAGAACGTGAATCGTTTTATCAAGAACAGATTGAGGCCATGCAGCGCCTACTGGAAGCTCCAAAAGCCAATATGACTACGTTTACCGATCATAAATCTGAACAGGATATAGCAACAGATTCTCGGCCACAGACTGAATCGAACTATGACGGATTGACTACTCCAGAGAACAAACGCATCCCTGTTCCAGAACATATTGAGCCTACACCTAAAAAGAGAGGCTTCCTGAGCCGTTTTTTCCTTCCTTACGGTTAACCAGGACTCCACTTTTTTGATGAGCCAATTTCAGTGCAAGCACATGAAATAATGACTCCTCAAAAAACCGGATGATGTTTATTAAAACTGAATAAAATCGTGGAACATTGCTTATTTATTAAGCGTGGAACACTAAAAAAGATAAAAAAAGCCCGAACAGGGATGTTCGGGCTATCAACTAGGAACTACAGCGTTGAATTTTCAAGAGAATTATAACGCATTTCGTATAAGGTGTATTATGTTAATTTTAAGAAAACTTCAGAACTGATCTACTTACTGATAATAAATACTCTGCCTAATCGTTTTAGTATTTTTTCGAGAGTGGGTTCTAAGACTTCTGGAGTTAAATTTAGTTTAATTTCTACAGGATAAGAGGTTAATAACTCTTTGATAGGAGGCCTTTGTTCATCAGGCAGACACTCAATTAGAATCATTAGAACTTTAGGCTCGAAGCATCTTTTTGATGTCGCTTTGAGAGTTAGGCTAGGCATGGATCACCTAAGTTATAAGATTTTATATAAGTGCCACTGTATCAGATATTTAAATAAAGAAAGAATGGTTCTTTCTATCAAAAAAAGAATTGGATTATAAATATATGATCGTATTTTATTCTCCATTTAACATAATGGTTGTTATGCGAAATTCCTA
>NZ_VPCO01000048.1:0-6322 GCF_013418175.1 Acinetobacter sp. YH12200 | reverse complement strand
GATAATCTTTCTCGGATTCAATCAATAATTGAACCGCTCTTTCTCTGATTTCAGGGGTATATTTTACTTTTTTCATCGGGACATTCTCTCAGAAAGCTTGGTCTCCGACAAACCCGGTACGGTTCAAGGTGAGATTTCTAAAATATATGTAGACAAAAATTCAATCAAAACAGCACCAAATAATAATGATATTAGATATTTTTCTATAAAAGAAGTTCACTCAAATCCTAAAAATAATGTAGTGAAAAATAATTTAGCGATTGAATGTTCACAAGGTCTTTTCTTGAGCCCATTTACTAATCAATGGGAACCTATTTTTCAAAGAGGCTATATTATTGGTACTCTAAAAACCTATGAATATTATAGCTATACAACTGTTTGCGATGATGTCAGAGGAAAATATTCTAATAACATTATTATTAATACAAACAGAATTGGATTTTAATAATAGCCTAAGCAGAACAAGCTTCTCAAAAGCTCTTCTATAAAAATATAAAAACCTATAAAAGCAAAAGCACATGCTCTCAACTTCTCAACTCGTTACCCAAGCGTCGCACTTCGTGCTTTGGCTTTGGTGAACGGTTGAGAGAGTTTCGGCAATACTCTCCCTAAAGGCGGTCATTTAAAAAAATGACACATCCTTTAAGTATTGCCGATTTACCGCATATTCTTTTGGCTTCGGAGCCACGTATATCGGTCGTATCCGCACATAGCTTTGCAGACTATGCAGACAAGGACTAAAGGTCTTGCACCTTCTCCCACGCGCTCCCTGTCGAAGTATGGCGGTATCTCTGCGAGGGTTTCCCCAACATGCAACTTAACCAACCTATACAGCTACTCTTAACGCTCCGCTTTTGTGAGATTCCCCTGTAGCGGTTTAGCCTTTCGACTATCGCTACGTTGCACCAGTGACACTTATTCCCTCCACATGCAACGCATGCCAATCCCTAAAACGGACACGCAGAAGCAGGCAAAGCTCGATCTATGATGCTTATTTGATGATTTAAAACACGGATTAACGAAGACTTATCATTTTGAGACTTGATCTAAACACTGTTTATTGTGAAAATAGAGTTCAGGTACCAGCCTTTGGTGAAATCATAACGGTCGCCAAACCTTATGATCTTCGTTATTCGATGGGTTAACATCAAATAACTGCGTACCGTAGAATTTACTGGAAAACCCCTCTAAGTTGCAAGGCTTAGGGGGGATTTTCTTTATAATTTACAATTACAAATTTACTTATCCTTATTTAAAGCAAATTTTCGCTTCTTAATCACAGTAATTGACTTTTCTTGTGAAGCTATATTTTGCTGAATAGCTACCTGCTTCATTTTTACTGGTAAAGTAATCTTTTCATCAGATTTGGGGCTAGATTCTTTAGGCTTTGAATCTGTTGGCTTTTGCAAAGTTGCTTCTTTATTTTTAATTTTTATATAAATTTTATGTACGACCGTATTGTGTTCTTTGATCTCCTTATTTTTACTCTTTATTTTTTTATATTGTTCTTTAAAGGGCGTTATAAAATTCTTAACCGTTGATAGCAGTACAGCTTCATCAGAGTGTATATCTGCTAATGTCTTTGGTGTTTCACTTTGTACAAAATCAATAAAATGTAAGGGAAATTTTTCAATAATCTCTGGAGTAGCAAAACTAACAAAATGATATCCGTGATAAGAAATTACAGCGTAATTTGTATCCTGTTTAATCGGATGTTTGATATATCCCTTTACTGTCGCTTCTCCTTGATCCAATAGCTTTTTTAGATAGAAATCCTTGATATGATTCTCTAAAACTCTACTTTTTCTATAAAAATTAATCTTATTGTTAATCTCTTCTCGCTCTTCTATTTCATCAACAATATCTAACTTATGACTAAATTCAACAAATTGAGCATGATGATATTCAGCAAGTTTAGAAGTCCAAATTAAGATTTGTCCAAGATTATCAGGCTTAATAATCTCAATATCGTTGAAATCAAGTTTTTTTATTAGTGCAAGTTCTTCATGCTTGAACTCTTTTCTTTCCAAACTTGAATGTTTCAACATAACAACTTCCTTAACCACGGCGTATCCTTCAAAAACTATAAAGTAAAAGCTCATTTGGTATGAATACCAAATGAGCTTTCTAATTAATCAATCAAACATTAAAACAAAAAAGGGAGGTCATACCTAATTAAGTACGTTTCAATGCCATAATATGGCGAACCATATCGTTAATATGTTGTTTTGTTTCATTATCTTGTGAACCTAACCATGTCACCACATCAGCATCAAAAGCCTTTGCTTGAGCGATGGCGTGACGTTCCTGTAATTTTTTCACAAAACTAGGTTTAACCAATGGGGCATTGGTAGGATCAAAATTTTTATAGCGTTCTAATTCATTTTGCATTGCTGTACCTCCGCTTTTGGTGATGTGATGGTTCAAATGCAGTGATTATTCTCGCAACATCTCCACGTTCAACCCAAACCACTGTTAATAGTCTACCACGATTGCTTAAACCGACTGATATTAGTCGTTGTTCGTCATAGTGTCCTACATCATCAAAAGACATCAATGCAGGATCAAGGAAAATACTACAGACTTCTTCGAACGTAATTTCACGCCCTCTGTAGACTAAATCCATTTTTTGGTCATGCCATTCAAATAACAAGCCGTAATATTCAATCAATGGCATGATTACCCCTTTTCCTCTCGTAGAATTGAAATTAAGTAAGAATTTTCTTTTAGCATAAGAAATATTCTTATTATTTTGGGTCTATGACACAAAAATCGCCATTTTTTCCATATCCGCACTGCTTTTTCATCACTCGGACACACGGTTTAGATTCTCCATCAACTTTACAACTTCCAATATCAAACTGGATGCCTTGCTGTCTCAGGCTCTCGATCTGCGGGATATTGCCTAAAGGTTTGATATAAACACTAAACAGCCAAATGATACCAAGCATCAGAATGGCAAAGATGCCTAGAACAATGGTAATGAGCTTCCATGACAACTGATCACGGGCTGATTCAATTGAATTATTCAAGCGTCCAAGTGCTTTAGCGGTCTTAATAAGCTCCGCTGTACCCTCCTGTAAGCCCGTATTTAGCGATTTTGATACAGTATGGTGGGTCTGCCCAGCAATAGTGCTTTGAATGTGTTCTTTCGTGATTTGAAGCTCTTTAACGGCCTGATTGACGAGGTTCTGCTGTTGTTCTGCAACTGCCATTAGTGCATATAGCTTTTTTTCATCAGGTGTCATCGGCTCATCCCTCTAAACTTCATTGTTTTCTGTTGCTCTCTTTCTAATTTCTGCTGTTGTTTGTACTGTTCCAAAGCAAGCTGTTTAAAGCTGTCAAAATCAGCCTTAAAGCTCTCAATACCCTGTTTAATTTCTTTGTCTGAAATTGGGCTGTTTTTGAGGTCTTTCAGGTCTTGTTTGGGGTCGCCTAAGTCTAGTCGCTCAAGCTCTTTATAGGCTGTACGTGATTGTTGTAGGGCTTCCCTAATTTCAGGGTCTTTGGCTTGGCTTGGTAACAGTTTCTTTTCGGGTTCTTTCTCTATGCCTTGCTCTTTGTAGCTTCGCATATCAATACGGCTATCAATTTGATGTTTTTCTAAATGGCTGTTGCATAAATCCGCCCATCTTTGGCGTAGGTCTTTAATATCAATTTTTCGTTCCTGGTAACTCTTGCCTGTATTGTCTTTTTTAGCTCCGCCACGTTCAGGATTTTTGCTGTTATAGCGTTTGAAATATTGCTCTGGATCTCGTTCGATTCCATCTTGCAGACGTTCATTAAACATGAGATGCACGTGGGGCTGATCGTTGCCGTCCATTGCTTTAGGGTTATGAATCGCAAACTGATATGGATATTTTGAGCCGATCTCGGACTGAATGAACTCCTCAACCAGTTCTAGACGTTGTTTGGCATTCATCTCTCTAGGCAGGGCAATTTCATATTCTCGATAGGTACTGCCATTTTTGCGCTCGTAAAGGTCGGCTGCTTCCCAAAAGGTAATCGGATTATGTTCAGCCCATTTCGGCATATTCCCATAGGCACTATGTTCAAGGTCGGTTTCTGCCTGTTCTTGTTTCAGCTTTTTTTCTTCATCCCGATCAATATATTCGGCATGCGGTGCTGCTTTACCTGCCTTACCGACTTTGACACTTAAACGAGCAATCGCCATTAGGTCTTATCCTGTTCCTTTTTTCGGTTACGTTCTTTTTTAAACGCTCTTTGATCAAGTATCGAAGCCCACATCATAATGATGATAATTAGCGGTGCTGCGATCACGCCAAAACTAATATCTTTGATTTTTCCCAATACCTGTTTTAGTTGCATGCTGTTGCTCCTAGCTTTGGTACTTCTTTTTTTCATTCAATTTTCAATTGAACGAAAAAAAGAAGTTTCAGGGTTTTAGGGATGAAGTCCCTAACGTGCTTAGGTTTCTCAATGAAATTGAGAAACGTCTAAGCGCGCCATCAATTTTTTGATGGAAGTACAGGCGACAATCTCTAGAACGACTTTAACAAAATTGCGTACCTTGGACGTAATTATTTTGTTATCGTTCTTTGAGTATTGAGCCTGTGCTTTTGCGGTATATGAATTAAGGAATTGAATATGAATAATGATTGGCTGTCTGAAAAAATTACCTACATTTCTGCTTTAAAGAATCCCAGTGATGCACAAAAGCTTTTATTAGAATTAGCTCAAATCCAATACCGTACTCCCGACCAAGAGAAAAAATTGAATGCCTTGATCAAAGCTGAAAAAGCCATAGATCGAGCGAATAAACAGAAGATAGCAGTCAGAAAATTACTGAATGCAGAAAAGGAAGCTGAACGAAAAGCTCGTACACGTCATCTCATTCAATTAGGCGCACTTTTTGAAATTGCTAACCTTGATCAGCGTGACCCAGCCGAATTACTTGGAATTCTGCTTAAAACTGCTGAAATAGACCCAAATGATATGAAATGGCAAATTTGGAAGGATTTAGGATTAGAAGTTCTCAAACAACGTAAAAATAATTCAAATTAATTATAAGCTAAGCTAGATCAGCAATAAATTAAGTTATGATTTAACAAATCATTATGAGATTTCATAGGACAATTAATGAAAAAGTTTATCTTAGGACTCTGTCTATCTTTACCAATTCTCTCTCATGCAGCACCTAAATGGGAACTTGCTAATGTATTCATCACAAACAAAGATAAAGGTGAACCGTACCGGGTTTGTCGGAGAGTTTTTTATTTAAGTTAGGCCACCTGACCTAACGGGTTAATCTTATCATAGTACATTGCTTCAAAATCAAAAGGTGATACATAACCTAGTGCACTATGTACACGCTCTTTATTGAACCAATCTACCCAATTTAGTGTCGCAAGTTGGGCACTGTTGCAAATAGGCTGACATGATAAGCTAAATATCTTATTTATTTCGAGATACAGCAGATGAATCCCTTCCACGGTCGGCACTTTCAAGGTGAAATCATTCTTTGGGCTGTTCGTTGGTATTGTAAATATGGCATCAGCTATCGTGAACTTCAGGAAATGCTGGCCGAACGTGGAGTGAATGTTGATCACACCACAATTTATCGCTGGGTTCAGCGTTATGCTCCAGAAATGGAAAAACGTTTACGTTGGTATTGGCGTAATCCTACAGATCGACATTTATGGCATCTGGATGAAACTTACGTAAAAGTGAATGGCAAATGGGCATATCTATACCGTGCAGTTGACCAACGTGGCCATACTCTTGATTTCTATCTTTCTGCTAGACGAAATACCCATTCAGCTTATTGTTTTCTTGGAAAAATTTTAAATAATGTGAAGAAGTGGCAAATTCCACAAGTGATCAACACGGATAAAGCACCCACATATGGACGTGCTTTATCACGGTTAAAACGGGAAGGTAAATGTCCACCAGACCTTGAGCACAGGCAGATTAAGTATAAAAATAACGTGATTGAATGTGATCATGGCAAGCTAAAGCGGATCATCAGGGCCACATTAGGATTCAAATCTATGAAGACGGCTTATGCCACAATTAAAGGTATTGAAGTCATGCGTGCACTACGTAAAGGACAAGCATCGTCATTTTATTATGGTCAGCCTCAGGGTGAAGTGTGTCTAATCAACAGGGTTTTCGGTCTCTAAGTACTTTTTAAAGGGAACATCATCGACTCAAATCTCTATTTGCAACAGTGCCCCATGAAGTGCCTGCCTGCGTCTGTTAGCCGAACGCCCCGCGCATGGCGCTCAAATAGCAGGACACCAAGGTTATCCTCCAGCGCTTTCACACGCGCGCTGACGCTCGACTGGCTGATACCAAGTGC
>NZ_VPCO01000047.1:0-6445 GCF_013418175.1 Acinetobacter sp. YH12200 | reverse complement strand
CCCGACAGACCCGCAGGAAGCAATAAAATCTCTGGGTCATCAGCTTGATAGTCGTTACAGACAGGTTGCTGCACGTCTTGGCGAAAATGAGGCTGTCGAACTCGATGTTTCTGGCCCGAAGCCCCGGTTGACAATTTCTCCCCTCGCCAGTCTTGATGAGCCGGACAGTCTGAAACGACTGAGCAAAATGATCAGTGATCTGCTCCCTCCGGTGGATTTAACGGAGTTGCTGCTCGAAATTAACGCCCATACCGGATTTGCTGATGAGTTTTTCCATGCTAGTGAAGCCAGTGCCAGAGTTGATGATCTGCCCGTCAGCATCAGCGCCGTGCTGATGGCTGAAGCCTGCAATATCGGTCTGGAACCACTGATCAGATCAAATGTTCCTGCACTGACCCGACACCGGCTGAACTGGACAAAAGCGAACTATCTGCGGGCTGAAACTATCACCAGCGCTAATGCCAGACTGGTTGATTTTCAGGCAACGCTGCCACTGGCACAGATATGGGGTGGCGGAGAAGTGGCATCTGCAGATGGAATGCGCTTTGTTACGCCAGTCAGAACAATCAATGCCGGACCGAACCGCAAATACTTTGGTAATAACAGAGGGATCACCTGGTACAACTTTGTGTCCGATCAGTATTCCGGCTTTCATGGCATCGTTATACCGGGGACGCTGAGGGACTCTATCTTTGTGCTGGAAGGCCTTCTGGAACAGGAGACCGGGCTGAATCCAACCGAAATTATGACCGATACAGCAGGTACCAGCGAACTTGTCTTTGGCCTTTTCTGGCTGCTGGGATACCAGTTTTCTCCACGCCTGGCTGATGCCGGTGCTTCGGTTTTCTGGCGAATGGGCCATGATGCCAACTATGGCGTGCTGAATGATATTGCCAGAGGGCAATCAGATCCCCGAAAAATAGTCCTTCAGTGGGACGAAATGATCCGGACCGCTGGCTCCCTGAAACTGGGCAAAGTACAGGCTTCAGTGCTGGTCCGTTCATTGCTGAAAAGTGAACGTCCTTCCGGACTGACTCAGGCAATCATTGAAGTGGGGCGCATCAACAAAACGCTGTATCTGCTTAATTATATTGATGATGAAGATTACCGCCGGCGCATTCTGACCCAGCTTAATCGGGGAGAAAGCCGCCATGCCGTTGCCAGAGCCATCTGTCACGGTCAAAAAGGTGAGATAAGAAAACGATATACCGACGGTCAGGAAGATCAACTGGGCGCACTGGGGCTGGTCACTAACGCCGTCGTGTTATGGAACACTATGTATATGCAGGCAGCCCTGGATCATCTCCGGGCGCAAGGTGAAACACTGAATGATGAAGATATCGCACGCCTCTCCCCGCTTTGCCACGGACATATCAATATGCTCGGCCATTATTCCTTCACGCTGGCAGAACTGGTGACTAAAGGACATCTGAGACCATTAAAAGAGGCGTCAGAGGTAGAAAACGTTGCTTAACGTGAGTTTTCGTTCCACTGAGCGTCAGACCCCTATACCTATCGAGATATCACTCTACCTCTCGCTGCTTGACCGAGGTGGAGGACCGTCGCCGTTGGTGGCTTTTTGGCCAAGCGTTTATCCGCGTCGTCTCGCCGCCCGCTCCGCCTCCGCGCGAATAGCAAGCAGCGAAGGACCAAGAAGCTCACGCGCATGAGCGACCGTTTCGGCGGATGCCGTGTTTAGGGTCAGGACCCATTGATTTGAACTGACGGCTGTGATTCAGATGGGCGTATAGGAGCCCGACTGATGAGTAATTTGTTTTGGCTGACGGACGAGCAAATGGCTCGTCTTCAGCCCTATTTCCCCAAGAGCCATGGCCGCCAGCGCGTTGATGATCGACGCGTTCTGAGCGGCATCATCTTCGTCAACCGCAACGGGCTGCGTTGGCGTGATGCGCCGAAGGAATATGGCCCGGCGAAGACGCTTTATAACCGCTGGAAACGCTGGGGCGACAAGGGCGTATTTATCCAGATGATGGAAGGTCTGGCCGTGCCTGAAGCCGCAGAGCACAAGACCATCATGATCGATGCGACCTATCTCAAGGCCCACCGCACGGCTTCCAGCTTGCGGGTAAAAAAGGGGGCGCGGGCCGCCTGATTGGACGCACGAAAGGCGGCATGAACACCAAGCTTCATGCCGTAACGGATGCGAGTGGTCGCCCGATCAGCTTCTTCATAACGGCAGGCCAGGTCAGCGATTACACCGGTGCTGCCGCCTTGCTTGATGAACTTCCCAAGGCCAAATGGTTGCTGGCCGACCGTGGCTATGATGCCGACTGGTATCGTGACGCTTTACAGGCGAAGGGGATCACTCCCTGCATTCCAGGTCGAAAATCCCGCAAGAAGACCATCAAATACGACAAACGCCGCTACAAACGGCGCAACCGGATCGAGATCATGTTCGGGCGTCTCAAAGACTGGCGGCGTGTCGCTACGCGTTACGACCGGTGCCCAATGGCCTTTCTCTCCGCCATCGCTCTCGCTGCGACCGTTATCTTCTGGCTATGAGCAATGAGTCCTGACCCTAGCGCATATCAAGCCAGAGGAGCCTGAGGTACTTGGTCTTTTAGCCCTCATGGAACTCCAGTGCTCTCGGCTGCTTGCCCGACAAGATCGTCAAGGCTTGCCAGTGCCGCTCGATCGTCAGGATCGTGGCTTGTGGGATCGATTGCTCATACGTCGAGGTCTGGAGATAGTTGAGCGAGCATGCCGCATGTCGTCTCCCACTGGATGGTATCTTCTGCAAGCGTTGATTTCTGCTTGTCACGCGCGGGCTGCGAGCTTTCGAGACACCAATTGGCGAGAGATACTGGCGAGATATGACGCGCTCTTCCTGTTGAGCCCTACATACGTAGTTGCCCTCAATCGAGCAGTCGCTGTGTCGTGGGCCATGAACCCCGCTGCAGGGATGGCGGTCCTTAAGGCGATTGAGGACGAGTGGGACGTGGAGACCTACCCGCTTTTTCACGCGACGCGGGCGGATTTCCTTTCGCGTCTTGGTTTCCAAGACCAAGCTGCGGCAGCCTATCAGGCTGCGGCCGTACTCAGCACCAACCTACCTCAAAAGTTGTTCTTGGTCACGCGCGCTGAGGAATGCCTGGCAGGGTCTCGGACAGATGTTGGATAACATCAGTCGATTGACGGTGATTGCGCGCACGTGGACGCGCATCATGACAGGTATGACGAGCCTTTGAACGTCCGCTGGCTGTGCCGGCGCCATCATATCCGGCTGCACTTCTACGGTGAGGACATGTTTCCTATGTGCAGGCCGCATCACGTATGAACGGCGGCTCTCCGGTTATGCCTCAACGCCGCTGAAAGCGTCGCGCGGTCAGTCAGCCATGACGATCATACCTTATTCAGATCATGCGATCGGCGCCCTGCCATCAGGAGGATGAAATGCGTAAAGATCAGATCCCGGATTTCGTTGATGAGATCTTCGCCACCGGCTGCCCAATCACCGCAGTAGGACAAGATTGCTATGTTTTGCAGAGAGCGATCTGCTGGCAGAAGACTTCGACCGTGTTGGTGAGGTGGTCGATAAAATCTGCCAGCGATAAGGAAAGCGTGACCATCTGTTGCTGACATCGTCGATCATTTGAGGAGCCTCGGCCGTTTCTACGACCTGCGGCTTGAGACACTCCAATAGCGACTATGGGTCGGTCCGCGCTTTAGAATAAGGGATCTAGACCCTGTCGCCAATTTTGGCCTGACGGGGGTTTCCAGCTACGCCTTCATATGTCGTGCCTCAGCCGCGCTGCAAGCGCCGGGCACTGATGCCCAGCATGCTGGTGGTCTTCACCTTTCCGCCGACGCGCCTGAGGATGATGATTGCCGCGTCCGTGGCCAGCCCGGTGCCGATGGCAGCCAAATGACCCAATTGGAACGGCAGATAGCCCGGCTTGACCACGAGAAGCACTCCGATGAAGCCGATGACCACGGCGGTCCACCGCCGAACCGCGATGCTGAAGCCACAAATCGAGCTTTGCGAGGAGTTTCTTTATCCGTCTCAATGAGATAAGGGCCAACTTTAGATCAAGTGCGTCGTAGTACGGCGTGCACCTTGGGCTTGATCCAGCTATAGTGTAATTGTATGCTGGAAATATGTGCAACCCTGGTGTCTAGGCCGTGCGAAGCCAATCAGGCTCGAAAGTCGTTGCGGGTTGTTATCCGTTAAAGGCGGCGACTGTAGCCGCCGCTATTTGGCCCCTTGATACCATTTAGCATTTGGAGCTTTAGGTTCTATAATTTAACGTTACGCTACAGCCGACACCCCGCTTGCCTGAGCGTTTGGATTTCAATCACTTAGTAGACCAACTTGCGGGTCGACGGTTCGTGTCCCTTCAAGGCGGAGGCTTCGGCAGCTGGCGTCTCTATGCCGCGGTGGTGCTTTTCCGAAACGGAAGTCGCCCATTCGCGTCACGTAAACCGACCGTCAGGCGGTACGGCTTAGGAGAATAATCGCAAAGCAGACTGAGACCACCACCCTCGCGCTACCCTTTGCGCAGGCGTCGAAGGCGATCAGGTGCGCTGATCGAGTCTGTCGAGCACCATCGCTGCAAGTTCATCGCTGGTGTGTGCACCACTATCGAGAACACGGGTTGTGGACGGAAGCCGTTCCCTTGCGGCCAAGCATCGGGCGACATTCGCTAATCGCCACTCTCGAATCTCCGCATTCCGATTCGGGTCAGGATGCATGGTCTGGTTCGAGATCCGGTGACGCAATAGGTCCTCGTTAAGCATCAGAAAGATGTGCAGCAGCTGATCGTCGATCTGCCTTAACCCGTCGAGTATCTCAGTCAGATAGTCCGGGTGCACGAGCGTCATTGGGATGATGATGTCCTGCGAGTAATTCCTGCGAATCTCGCTGACCGCAGCGATCGTAAGTCCCCTCCACAAGGGGAGATCCTGATAGTCTCCGCTCGCTGGTATGGGGACCGTTTCTTTCACCACGAACCCGATTTCCTCAGGGTCAAAGATCAGCGATTTCGGACGCCGATCGCGCAGCCGCTCAGCGAGAGTCGTCTTTCCGGCGCCGAAAGGTCCGTTGATCCAGATTATCATTGTCGACGGCCTCTAACCGGAAGGCTCGCAAGAGCGCTGGGCGGCTTCGTGTGCTGGCACGATCGGAGTGGCTCCGAAGTGCTTCTCAAGATAGGTGACGCCGAACGTCACGATGTCCTGCGCGTCGAACAGGTAGCACTGAGCAAAGCCCACGACACCTTCTCGATGGCGACCGAGCTTCACGTAAGCATTTGCTATAGTTTCGACCGCATCCGGCTTTCCTTCGATAGCAAAGCAATCGAGAATGCCGTTTGAATCGTATTCTGATGCCGTTTTCCAGGCGACTTCACCGTTTCTTCCAAGCATCGGCATCTCATACGTCACCCATCGTTTGTTGGGGATATCCGCAACCGCCTCGGCGTAGTGCAATGCGGTAACGGAGTTTAGCGGCGCACCCAACAGCAGGGCCTTCCCGCCAAGGCGGACGAACCGCTCGACGGGCGACCCTTCCCCCAAGGCGTGACCGAGTTCGTGAGGCTCCGTCAGCGTTTCAGCTAGCGGACCAACCGCGACCATCGATGCATCGGGGTGCGCGCTGCGCCGCGCGCCGGGGGCTTGAACCAGAAATTGATTCAGCAGGCCGAACCCACGGTAAGTCCCGGCCGTTGCGGGATCGAACGGCGGCCAGGTACGGCGGGCTTTGTCATCCAACCGAGCGCCATTCAGAGTCTCCTCGTAGGGTGATCGGTCCCACGACGCGTATCCCATCACAGTGCCAGTCGGCCCAACCGCGGAGCGTAACGCGGCAACGACCGTCTCCGCTCCTCCTTCGACCGGACCAATCGCTTTAAGTGAGGCATGCACCATCAACAGGTCACCGGTTTGGACTCCGAGTTTTCGAATTGCCTCCGTTATTGCCTTCCGCGTATGCATCGCGATATCTCCTCTAAACTGCAAAACACTATACGGGGTCTGACGCTCAGTGGAACGAAATTGAATGTATTTAGAAAAATAAACAAATAGGGGTTCCGCGCACATTTCCCCGAAAAGTGCCACCTGACGTCTAAGAAACCATTATTATCATGACATTAACCTATAAAAATAAGCGTATCACGAGGCCCTTTCGTCTTCAAGAATTTTATAAACCGTGGAGCGGGCAATACTGAGCTGATGAGCAATTTCCGTTGCACCAGTGCCCTTCTGATGAAGCGTCAGCACGACGTTCCTGTCCACGGTACGCCTGCGGCCAAATTTGATTCCTTTCAGCTTTGCTTCCTGTCGGCCCTCATTCGTGCGCTCTAGGATCCTCCGGCGTTCAGCTTGTGCCACAGCCGACAGGATGGTGACCACCATTTGCCCCATATCACCGTCGGTACTGATCCCGTCGTCAATAAACCGAACCGCGACACCCTGAGCATCAAACTCT
>NZ_VPCO01000046.1:0-6820 GCF_013418175.1 Acinetobacter sp. YH12200 | reverse complement strand
ATTACATTCAACAGCATCAGCTACACATGGATGCATTAACTCAGTCTATTAATAATGAGAAAAAAGAATTAAAGCAGTTAAAACAACGGCAACATGATAGCTTAATGAAAGCGAATAAACGTCAATCTAAAGGCAATGAACTTCGTGATTCTAATTCTCAAGCAAAGATTTTTCTAGATTTCAAAAAGGAAAATGCTGGACAAAGCTTAGGTAAGCTACGTGCCCAACAAACTCGACAAACTGATGATTTGAAAAATAGTCTGATTAATAGGCAGACCATTGTAGAAAAAATCAAAGCTCAGAAGTTTGAATTCCACTTACAGAGTACGAAGCAAGGAGAGATTTTAAGAATTCATGATTTAAAGCTACCCCATACAGCAACAAATAAAATTAATTTTGCATTGAAAGCTGGCGAAAAAATCCATCTTAAAGGTGCTAATGGAATTGGTAAATCAACCTTATTGAAATTGATTTCTACCCATCAACGTGATGATATTTTCTTTAGTGGAACATGTTTGTATTTAGATCAAAACTTTAGTTTATTAAATAATGATTTATCCGTAATCGAAAACCTTGCACTTTATAACTCCAATCTTACTGAAGTTGAGTGGAGAAATTTGTTAGGTCAGTTACGTATTCGTCGTGAAAAAGCTTTATTAAAACTATCAGAACTGAGTGGTGGTGAAAAATTGAAAGTCGCATTATTAGCAATGAGTCACTATCCTGATGGTATTGATTTATTATTGCTTGATGAACCAGAAAATCATTTAGATATTGAGTCTAGAGAGCTTCTATCGCAGGCTATTAGCCAATATCAGGGCGCTGTAATTTTAGTTTCACATGATCATTTTTTTGTTGAACAGTGTGAAATATCTGAAGAGTATTTAATTGAGTAAAATGACATTTTCAAATATATAGATTTATTAGTTCTACTAAAATTAACATAATACACCTTATACGAAATGCTTTATAATTATCCTTATAATTCAACGCTGTAGTTTCTAGTTGATAGCCCGAACATCACTGTTCGGGCTTTTTTAATGATTTGTCACGTTCCACGCCTACTATTTAATCAATGTTTCACAACTTTGATTAGCTCAATTAAATAATTAAAACCTAGATAATAAGAACCGAGCGAGTGTCTACGAGCGATTGAGCATCATCAAAATTTCGCCCTCGCCTTTTCTCTGATTACAAGCTCCCTTTCGATTTTAAACGGTAGGTACAGAGCATCCCGAATGGGTGCGAACTTTGGAGCTTTTGCTTTTCAAAAAGTATGAGCGAAGCGAATACATTACCAATATTTTTGCTTTTAGATTTCACAAATAGGATTACCCAAAAACTGCCCCACGAAGCGAGGAACGAGCTTCAATAGAGTACGAGCTTTAGCGAGTACCTAGGGCAGTTTGCACTCCCCTCTCGAAAGGCTTTTAATTATTTTTAAAGCTTTTAAATGCTTTTAGATAAGCTGAAAACATTGATATTAGAGGACTACAGCTTATATAAGCACACAAATTCTCTTGTATAAGCACACAAATTCTCTTGTATAAGCACACAAATTCTCTTGTATAAGCACACAAATTCTCTTGATTTACACACATAAAATATATAGTGTGTAAATACACATTAATAATAACGTGTATTTAATATGAAGAATGGTTTAGTTGTGAAAGATAATGCATTAATAAACGCCAGTTATAATTTAGAACTAACGGAACAGCGTTTAGTCATGCTTGCAATCATTAATGCAAGGGAATTAGGGCGGGGTATTACGGCAGATAGCAAACTAGAAATACATGCTAGTGACTATGCAAAACTATTTAATGTATCACCTGATGCATCCTACAAAGCCCTGAAAGATGCCGTAAATAATCTATTTAACAGGCAGTTTAGCTATACAGCCGAATATAAAAAAACAGGGAAGGTAGGTATCGTTCGCTCTCGCTGGGTAAGCCGTATTTTTTATGTAGATGATTTGGCATTACTAGAAATTACTTTCGCACCTGATGTAGTTCCTTTAATCACTAGATTAGAAGAACACTTTACAAAATATGAAGCCAAACAAGTTGCACACCTAACCAGTAAGTATGCTACTAGACTTTATGAGTTATTAATCGCTTGGCGTGAAGTTGGTAAAACACCTGTTTTTGAACTACAACAATTACGTAAAAATTTAGGTGTTGAAGATGATGAATATCAACGTATGCACCATTTTAAAAGCCGTGTATTAGAAACTGCCATTACTCAAATCAATGAACATACAGACATAAAAGCCACTTATGAGCAACACAAGAAAGGGCGTACAATTACTGGGTTTTCATTCAAGTTTAAGCAGAAACAACAACCGAAAAAATTAGATTCTAAGCGTGACCCAAACACACCTGACTTTTTTATCAAAATGACCGATGCACAACGCCATTTATTTGCAAAAAAAATGTCAGAAATGCCTGAAATGGGGAAATATTCACAAGGTACAGAAAGCTACCAACAATTTGCTATTCGTATCGCTGATATGCTTTTAGAGCCTGAAAAATTCAGAGAGCTTTATCCAATTTTAGAAAAATCAGGATTTCAGCCATGATTAAATTAAATAACCTATCAACCGATCTAAAGCATGTGACCGTTGAATACCTCGACATCGTAAATTATGAAATTGCGAGGGAAAATATATGCGGTTATATCTTCCTATTATCCCGACTATCCAAAGATGCCGAACCCACCGAAAAAATGCAGATGGAAAGCAAAATACAGAACTTAATTTACTATCGGGATAATTTACAAATCGAGGACAAGGACAATATTCAAAAGGTTTTAAATACGCTCATTCCAGAGTATCAAGCCGAACAAAACAACCAAACAGCTAAGAAAAATTAGGCTTCAATATCGGGCAAATCAAAAAGCTGTCGATCTCTATTTTCTGTTAAATATTCGTTGAGTTCAGCGAGTATTTTTTCTTTATTGGCTTCATTTGCCTGCATTTTCTTAATCAAGTAAGAACCGAGCAAAATTTTACGCCTAGTATCATCCTTGCGCTCCTGTTCTTTCTTTTTGGTACGTTCTCTTGCTTCAATAGCCTGTTTCTGTGCTTTTAACTGTTTCAGCTTCTCTAACTGGGCTTCAATTTTCTTTTCGATATTTTCAGCAGATTTAGTCATAACGGTTAATTTCGGAATATAGAAAACCACTCAAGCATAAGACCCTATGAATTGAAATTCAAGCGGGTAATATGCTATCGTGTTTTTCATGAAATGCGCACTTACGACTTGAATTTCATTCAAGTCAAAAGATGCGTAAGGGGGACACCCCTTAACCCCAAAAGCAAAAGCAAGAGCGGTAAAGCAAATGAAGAAATACAATATTGATGAACAGCATATTTTTATATGCTCAAACTGTGGGAATGAATTTTTATACAAATTACCTAAAATTCTTATAGAGCAAATGAATGGAGTATCCATTCAAACTATTAGAAAAGAATGCCCGAAATGTAATCAATACGTGGATGCCACAAGGAAAATTTAATGGCGATTTACCACTGTACAACCAAAACCGTTAACCGCAGTTCGGGAAGAACTGCCGTTGCATCTATGGCTTATCGTGCAGGGGAAAAACTCAAAGATGAACGAACAGGACTAACCCACGATTTTACGAGAAAGGATGGTGTCGCCCATAGCGAAATTGTGTCTAACCTTGATATAGAAATAGACCGTAGCGAATTGTGGAACTTGGCGGAACAGTCCGAAAACCGCAAAGATGCTCGAACTGCTAGAGAATGGGTCATTGCCCTACCTGATGAATTAGACGCTGATCAACGTAAGGACTTGGCAAAAGAGTTTGCTCAATCACTTGTTGATCGCTATGGCGTGATCGCAGATTTAGCCATTCACGAACCCAGCAAAGGCGGAAATGATAAAAACCATCACGCCCATATCATGCTGACCACCCGAAAAGCTGAATTAGACCCTGACAATAAACTCACTTTGACGACAAAAACCGATATTGAGTTAAGTAATGCCAAACGCAAAAGCCTAAATATGGGAACAACCCAAGACGACATCAAACAGATTCGGGAAACATGGGCGGACTTAGCCAATCACGCACTGGAGCGAGCAGGCTACCGAGAAAAAATAGACCACCGCAGCTATGCCGATCAGAACAATGGACTACAAGCCACCATTCATGAGGGGACTTCGGTCACTCAACTCCGTAGACAAGGCATAGACACCGAAATCAGCCGTTATAACGACCATGTGAAGCAACACAACGCCCAACACCTCAAACAACAGCAACAGCGCACAGACAGCGTTTTACAGCGTGGTTTAAACCGTGCCGAGCAAGGCTTCGAGCAATGGCAGAAAAACCAAGAAGCTAAACGCCTAGAACAAGAACGCCAAGCCGAAATACAACGACAGCAAAAACTAGAGCAACAGCAAGCCGAGCGAGCCAACCGTAAAGCATCACAAGACTTAGATCAGGGCGGAATGTACCGATGAGCAACCAAAACGACCTAGATGACCAGCTCTATATTTTACTGGCATCTATGAAAGAGTATCGAGAAGCCATAGCAGACGATAACAAGCGATTAGAAGCGTTTTACAAGGAAGTGGCTAGCGGAGTACTCAATAAGACCGAAAAACACCTAAAAAACGCCAATCAGAAGCAAATAGACGCACTCAACAACAGTATTCGGGAATTAAACAATGCAACCAATCAACTTGACTGGCGATTCATGGCAATCTACGCCAGTGCTTTTGTTAGCTTGCTGATCGTTTTCTTTTTAGCATTATTTTTATATGTGCCGAGCATGGACGAAATCAAACAGCGTAGAGCAGACGTTGCATGGCTAGAACAAAAATACAGCCTAGATATTAAAAATTGCAATGGGAAGTCTTGCGTTCGCATCATGAAAAATGACTGTCACGGAGCGAATAAGGATTATTGTGTGATTGACCCAAAATAATGATTAGACAGTACTTTGCTCGGCTCTTGCCATCACCGAATCAATGACAGCAGTCGCAAAGTTGCCCGACTTTGAAACATGGCTAAAGCCATCTTTCAAAGCATCGAGCGATAGTCATCCAAAAATTTCGGAATGGCTATCCAACTGATGCAGTTCTAAAATATCGTCACCAACAAGCCTATAGATCAAGACTAAATCAGGCTTCACATGACAATCACGACAATTTTTAAACTCTGCACCACCTTTCAAGGGATGATCTAAATACTTTTCAGGCAAAGGATTATTTGCGACTAAACAATCTAATACTTCTGCCCATTCAGCCGTAACCAGTTCTAAATAACGTCTTTTAATATCACGTTTAAAAGAACTGGTTACGATAATCTTACGTTTAGCCATGTGCTTCTTCCGACATAGCTTTAATCGCTTCTTCTACCGTTTCGTACTCGGTGTACTCGCCATTTTCAATCTCTTTTAAAGATTGAAGTAACTTGGCTGCTGCTTTAGGAGTTAAAGCAGGTTCTCGTGCATAGTCAAAAGACAAAGGAATCGCTTTAGTTTTAACGATTTGATTCAAGAACAGTTTGAATGCTTGAGGCATAGTCAAACCATAGTCTTCCAAAATTGGGGTGACTTGTTCTTTTAACTCTGCTTCTAAGCGCATATTGAAATTGACTGCGGACATGATTCCCTCACTCAAAAACCATTAAAGTAAAGATAATATAAGTCATATTCTTTACTTTTTCATTACTTTTGATGTAATAAATGGTTTCTGACAACTGAATTTCGTATAACAGCCATTATGTTAAATAACTTTTAGAAGCTTTAGTACAAGCTTGACAGATTGTCTTATCATTATAAAATAACCTTATTCAAATCATCCTCCCAAGAGTAACGCCAATGAAGTAAGTCATTTTCTCATCATTATTTTTAAACTTTTGATGTGCAAAATAGATTCTACTTGTGGCTATATATTCTTGGTCTCTACTTTATATCCTAAATAATATATTGTTTTTTATAAGTTAATCTTCACTATTTTGCATATCCTCTACATGAGGAATTTTTTATGCAACATGCATGTATTGCTTCAAACTTAAATTTAGAATTTTCTACACAGAAAATGTTTGATCAGCTAAACATTACGCTTTTATCAGGACAGGTTTCTGCATTAATTGGACGTAATGGTTTAGGTAAATCCCTATTGTTCAGAATATTAGATCAAAGCCAAGCTTTAGATATTCATTATAGTGGTCAAGTTTCATGGAATATCCAACATGATTATTTGGCACAATTAGAACGCCTTAATGCTGAAAATATTGCACAAGCATTAGAGGTAGATCATTTACATCATGCTTTTCGGCGTATAGAGAACAATACAGCTAGTTTTGATGATTATGAGTTAGTTGAAAATACCTGGGATTTACCACAAAAATGGCAAAATATACTTGAAAATGCTGACTTACCTACGGATTTGAACTTTCCAACAGAAAAACTGAGTGAAGGACAAAAAACAAAGCTGGCTTTATGTCGTTTGTTTTTAAAAAAGGATCACTATCTACTTTTAGATGAACCAAGCAACCATTTAGACTCAACATCTAGACAATGGTTAATTGAGAGTATTTTGGCACACCCTAGTGGTGTATGCCTGATTAGTCATGATCGCCAATTACTCAATCAAGTCCAACATATTTATGCTTTAACTGAATTAGGCTTACAACACTACAAAGGTAATTATGAGCATTACATTCAACAGCATCAGCTACACATGGATGCATTAACTCAGTCTATTAATAATGAGAAAAAAGAATTAAAGCAGTTAAAACAACGGCAACATGATAGCTTAATGAAAGCGAATAAACGTCAATC
>NZ_VPCO01000045.1:0-7279 GCF_013418175.1 Acinetobacter sp. YH12200 | reverse complement strand
GTAATTTTACCGTCTTTTAACTCCCATATCTTGTCTACAACCATATCAAGAAAATATCGGTCATGACTGATAACAAGTAATGCTCCATCAAATGCTTTAAGTTGACCAATAAGTAGATCTATTCCATTGAGATCAAGGTGGCTGGTTGGTTCATCCGCTAGAATGCCATGTACTTGTTGGGAAAATGCGGCAGCAATTTTTGCACGAGTTTCCTCTCCGCCACTCATTGTGTCGTTTTGTACATTGGAAACACCAAGGCGAGATAACATTGCCCGGTCTTCGACCGTTTCTATTTCGATTCCGCCCAGTTGGCTGATATGTGCAAAATCACCAAAACGCTGTAATGTCGCTTCGGCTAAAACAATTTCGCCATTAAGTACTTTGAGTAAACTACTCTTTCCTGCTCCGTTATCACCCACAAGACCAATACGGTCATAAGAGTGAATTTCCAATTCATCAATATCCAAAACATCACGCCCAGCATAATCCAAGCGTATGTTTCTCGCTTTAATAATTAAACTCATTTTTATTTACTCCTGTTTAGCTCTTGAAATTTTTTATGCAGCAAACAGGATTTAGGTGAAAACAAAAGCTAGCATCACAGTGTCCTCCCAAAAAAAAAGCTATTCATCCACAGGGTGGACAAATAGCTAGTCAATTAAGTTATAACTGGAAACTATGCACTAAAAGCATACTTATAAATTAAGCATACTTTTACTTTATATATCCGCATATATTCTTAAAGACACAACAAAAGCCCACCATTATAAAATAGTGTCACTATGCAAATAGTTGTGTCTTAACGAATGCGGATAGAATGCATAAACTTACCTAAAAAATAAAATTCAGTTTTATGATAACTTTACTGTTAAAAGAAGTCTAGACAACCTTGTTTTATGCTTGGATATAAGGCTTATTTTAAAATAATAGTAGTGAAGATTTTCTAAAATTAACATAATACACCTTATCCGAAATGCTTAGATATTTTCATTATCTTTCAATGTTATAGTCAATACTTAATAGCCCGAAACGTCATGCTCGGGCTTTTTTTATGATTCTTCACGTTCCACGACTAATATTTCATCAATGTTTCACAACTTTGATTAGCTCCAGTAAATAATTAAAACCTAGATAATAAGAACCGAGCGAGTGTCTACGAGCGATTGAGCATCATCAAAATTTCGACCTCGCTTTTTCTCTGATTACAAGCTCCCTTTCGATTTTAAACGGTAGTTACAGAGCATCCCGAATGGGTGCGAACTTTGGAGCTTTTGCTTTTCAAAAAGTATGAGCGAAGCGAATACATTACCAATGCTTTTGCTTTTAGATTTCATAAACAGGATTAACCAAAAACTGCCCCATGAAGCGAGGAACGAGCTTCAATAGAGTACGAGCTTTAGCGAGTACATAGGGCAGTTTTAAGCACTCCCCTCTTTTTAATATTTTTTAATTTTTTAATTTTTAGCCTCTACAATTAATTGATATATAAGAATAAAAATAGCAATAAGTACACCTTTATCTTGCAATAAGTACACCTTTATCTTGCAATAAGTACACCTTTATCTTGCAATAAGTACACCTTTATCTTGCAAAGTGACACTCAATAAAATAGAGTGTACTTATATATTTAAAAAACATGTGTGCTTATGAAAAAGGAACTAGTCGTTAAAGATAATGCACTAATAAATGCCAGTTATAATTTAGACCTATCAGAACAACGTTTAATACTGTTAGCCATACTTGAAGCTAGGCAATCAAATACACCCAATGATAAAGATTTGACGATTCATGCTGAAAGCTATATCAACCATTTCAATGTTCATAGAAATACAGCCTATAAAGTTCTTAAAGATGCTTGCAAAAGCCTATTTGATCGTAGATTTAGCTATCAAAAGCTGACTCAAAAGGGCAACATTGAGAATGTAATAAGTCGATGGGTACAACGAATATCTTATGTAGAAAATGAAGCTCTTGTTCGTATTAAGTTTTCTGATGATGTTGTACCGTTGATTACAAATTTAGAAAAACACTTCACCAGTTATGAACTAGAGCAAGTCAGCAGTTTAACTAGTGTTTACGCTATACGCTTGTATGAGTTGCTTATCGCATGGCGTAGTACAGGCAAAGTGACTATGGTAGAGCTAGAAGAGCTAAGATTAAAATTAGGCATAGAACCCAACGAATACAAGAGAATGGGGCAATTTAAAGAAAAAGTTTTACACCTTGCCATTGATCAAATTAATGAGTACACAGATATAAAAGCAGAGTATGAACAACACAAACGTGGTCGTTCAATTATTGGTTTTTCATTTAAGTTTAAGCAAAAATCACAGCCGAAAAAATTAGATTCTAAGCGTGACCCAAACACACCTGACTTTTTTGTCAAAATGACCGATGCACAACGCCATTTATTTGCCAATAAAATGTCAGAAATGCCTGAAATGGGGAAATATTCACAAGGTACAGAAAGCTACCAACAATTTGCTATCCGTATAGCAGATATGCTTTTAGAGCCTGAAAAATTCAGAGAGCTTTATCCAATATTAGAAAAATCAGGATTTCAGCCATGATTAAATTAAACAACCTATCAACTGATCTAAAACATGTGACCGTTGAATACCTCGACATCGTAAATTATGAAATTGCGAGGGAAAATATATGCGGTTATATCTTCCTATTATCTCGAATATCCAAAAATGCAGAACCCACCAAAAAAATGCAGATGGAAAGCAAAATACAGGACTTAATTTACTATCGAGATAATTTGCAGATAGAGGACAAAGACAATATTCAAAAGGTTTTAAATACGCTCATTCCCGAGTATCAAGCCGAACAGAACAACCAAACAGCTAAGAAAAATTAGGCTTCAATATCGGGCAAATCAAAAAGCTGTCTATCTCTATTTTCTGTTAAATATTCGTTGAGTTCAGCGAGTATTTTTTCTTTATTGGCTTCATTAGATTGCATCTTTTTAATTAAGTAAGAACCGAGCAAAATTTTACGTCTTGTATCGTCCTTTCTTTCTTGTTCCTTTTGCTTGGTTTTTTCTCTTGCATCAATAGCCTGTTTTTGAGCTTTTAACTGTTTCAACTTTTCTAATTGGGCTTCAATTTTCTTTTCGATATTTTCAGCAGATTTTGTCATAACGGTTAATTTCGGGATATAGAAAACCACTCAAGCATAAAACCCTATGAATTGAAATTCAAGCGGGCTATATGCTATCGTGTTTTTCATGAAATGCGCACTTACGACTTGGATTTCATCCAAGTCAAAGTTTGCGTAAGGGGTATCCCCTTAACCCCAAAAAACTGCTACGCAATTTTTTAAAAGCAAAAGCATCTCAAGGCGACTGCATGGCAATCTATCATTGTTCAACTAAAACAGTTAACCGAAGTTCAGGACGAACTGCGGTTGCATCAAGTGCTTATCGTGCAGGTGAAAAACTAGAAGATGAACGCACAGGGCTGACCCATGACTTTACGAGAAAAGACGGTGTCGCCCATTCTGAAATTATCTCTAATTTAGATATTGAAATTGACCGTGGCGAACTTTGGAACTTGGCAGAAAAAACCGAGAACCGCAAAGATGCCCGAACCGCTAGAGAATGGGTGATTGCCCTGCCTGATGAATTAGACGCTGATCAACGTAAGGACTTGGCAAAAGACTTTGCCAGGTCCTTAGTTGATCGCTATGACGTAATCGCAGATTTAGCCATCCATGAACCGAGTAAAGGCGGTAATGATAAAAACCATCACGCCCATATCATGCTCACAACCCGAAAAGCCGAATTGGACGCAGACAAAAAACTCACTCTGACCACCAAAACCGATATTGAACTCAGCAACGCCAAACGAAAAAGCCTTGGTATGGGGACAACCCAAGAAGACATTAAGCAAATTAGAGAAACATGGGCAGAGTTAGCCAATAAAGCATTGGAACGTGCAGGCTACCGAGAAAAAATAGATCACCGCAGCTATGCCGATCAGAACAACGGACTACAAGCCACCATCCATGAAGGCACCAAAGTCACTCAATTACGCAGACAAGGCATAGACACTGAAATTAGCCGTTTCAATGACAACGTCAAACAGCAGAATACCCAACAACTTGACCAACAGAAACAGCAGAAAGAGAGCGTTTTACAGCGTGGTTTAAACCGTGTCGATCAAGGTTTTGAGCAATGGCAGAAGAACCAAGAAAGCAAACGCCTAGAACTGGAACGCCAAGCGGAAATGAAGCGACAGCAAGAATTAGATAAACAACGAGCCGAACAAGCAAATCGTAAGGCATCACGAGATTTAGATAATGATGGATGGTCACGATGAGTAACCAAAATGATGATTTAGACCTAGACGATCAGTTATATATTCTATTGGCATCTATGAAGGAATACAGAGAAGCCATAGCAGACGATAACAAGCGATTAGAGACGTTTTACAACGAAGTGGCTAGCGGAGTGCTCAATAAGGCTGAAAAGTCGCTAGAAAACGCAAATAAGAAGCATACAGGCGCATTGAACAACAGTATTCAGCATTTAAACCAAGTTACAGCTAAACTAAATGCAAAATTTATCCTGTTTTTTGCCAGTACTTTTGTGGCTTTGGTTCTCGTATTGCTTTTGGCTATATTTTTGTATGTTCCAAGCCTTGATGAAATTCAACAGCGCAGAGCAGATAAGAAAGCATTAGAACAATATGCACTTCAAATCAAAGTTGATGATGGAGAAACACTCGTCAGAATCATGACGAAAAAGCCGTGTTACTCATTCCAACCAAATAACGTCAAAGAAAAAACCTATGACTGGTGTCAGATCGACCCTAAAAAATACTAGATGATCGGTACTTTGCTTGGTTTTTCTCATTACTGATCAGATTACAGCAAGCGCAAAGTTGCCCGACTTTGAAACATGGCTAAAGCCATGTTTCAAAGCATCGAGCTGAAATTTCGTATAAGAGATTTTATGTTAAATTTTTTATATCAAAATTTCAAAGTGTACTGATGAGTACACTTTGAATGGGTTCTAACACCCGAATTTCGTATATGAGATTTTATGTTAAATTTTTTATATCAAAATTTCAAAGTGTACTGATGAGTACACTTTGAATGGGTTCTAACACCCGAATTTCGTATATGAAATTTTATGTTAAATGATTGTTAGAAATGCCCCTTGATCGAGGCATTTTCTATAAAGAATACTAAAAACTAATTAAAGCCAACCAAGTTTCAAAACAAGGCAGTTCTCAGCAATCATATTTTTAAATTATATAACTCCCAACTGAGCTTTTGCTCCAACGATAAGGCTTTCATTTTGAGTTTCTAAGGCAAATAAACCATACATCAAAGGAGAGGCCGCTGCTCTTTCTAAAGTCTGTTCATATAGTTTATTCCAAACTTTACCCCCTAGTTTTTCATACTCGATGATTAGAGTTTTGAGGCTTTCTTCTCCAAACAAAGTTACATGCCCAGCAAAATCAATCGCTGGGTCATCTATATGGGCTGTTGACCAATCAATAACGCCTGAAACAGCTCCATCCTTTGAAGCTAGTACATGCCCAGCATATAAATCGCCATGTATAAATTGGGTGAAATCTGCCCATAGAACATCATTATCCAACCATTTTCTGTAGCGGGTTTCCAATTGCTCACTTATACCAATTTCAGATTTTACTAACTGCAAATTGTTTGCTATTTCAGGTCTTAAATCTGAAGGTTTCATAATTTTCAAATCATTTTCCCGAACTTCTTTTTCAGGAATACTATGGATTTCAAATAAGGTTTTTGCCAAAGATGTTATGTATTTCGGGCTATCTTTGTCCATATTCCAAATTATTTCATAGGTTTCAGCATCCAAATTTAAAACAGGATTATCTTTAAGTATGGGATAAGCCACTAATTCTGTAGATGAAATTCTCCAATCAGGAACCTCTACAGAAAGATGTTTTTTTACCAATTCTAAAATGCGTTTTTCTTTCTTGATTTGTTCCCTCATGCCATCACGACGAGGAATACGCAGCAACCATTGTTGCCCCTTTGTATCAAGAGCAAAAACGACCTTAAAATCAATGCCCATTTCATTGAAATTCATTTTGTCCGTAAGCAACAAGCCGTGTGCTTCAGCAAGTGATTGAATATCTTGAATTGTCATTTTTAATTTCCTTTAAAGAGTTCAATAATTAATGTTCGGATTAGATTGGCTATCATTAACAATCTCTCTCAAAAGTCTTGATGATTTTGTGGTCTTTGATCTCGTAGATAATGTCAGCAATATTATCGACCAATTGCTTGTCATGAGATACGAAGATAATAGTTCCTGCATAGGACTTCATCATTGTTTCTAATGCGGCAATACTTTTTAGGTCAAGATAGTTTCCTGGTTCATCCATAAGCAAAATATTATATTTTCCTAAAAGCATTTTGGATAAAAGCAGTTTGATGATTTCACCTCCCGATAAGTCGGATAAGTTTTTTTGAATATCATTCGCTCCGATCCCCATTGAAGCCAATACTGCACGAATTTCCGCAACTGTGTACTCGCACTCTTCCTGCATAAAGGAGAGCACAGATTTATGCGTGTTAAATTTATATCCTGTTTGTGTAAAGTAGCCAATTTCAGCTTTTGGAGATATGGTTAATCCATCAGCACGTTCTGATATCATTTTTAACAAGGACGTTTTCCCTGTTCCATTCGATCCAGTTATAGCGACTTTAGCGCCAAGCGGTATTATAAAGTTAGCGTCATCAAAGATAGTACGGCTACCAAATTTTAAGCTCAGACCATCTGCCGTAATCGGGAACTTATTGTGCAGTTCTAGGGCTGAACTTTGACGAAAACGAATAGAACGCAAATGCTCTGGTGCTTGAATATCTTCTAATGCAGCCAAACGCTTTTCCATACTCTTAGCTGCCTGATACAGTTTTCTTTGCTTGGTGCCAGTCATTTTTGCATGCCCAAGTCGTCCAGCACTTTCGGTAGAGTTTTTGGATTTTTCTCCTTTTTTCTTATTGTCTAATCGATTAGCTTGCTGGCGTTTTTCTTGCACAGCAGATTCTAATCGCTCCCGTTCCTTCATCATCAGCTCATATTCTACGGCTTGGTGTTGTCGCTCTTCTTCTTTTTGACGCAAGTAATCCGAGTAACCACCCCAATATTCCGTAATTTTACCGTCTTTTAACTCCCATATCTTGTCTACAACCATATCAAGAAAATATCGGTCATGACTGATAACAAGTAATGCTCCATCAAATGCTTTAAGTTGACCAATAAGTAGATCTATTCCAT
>NZ_VPCO01000044.1:0-8463 GCF_013418175.1 Acinetobacter sp. YH12200 | reverse complement strand
CTCGCTTGATTAAAGCTTGGTTATACGAGGACCAATTGGTTGTACGGTAAGTTTTAGGTGCAGGCTTCTTCATCTGGAAATTATATTGCTAAAGAAGCCCTCAAGAATAGCTTTGTGCAACAAAGCCGTTTCATACTGATAATAAACGCCATCAATATTCTAAAAGTAAAGTAGTTTACTTTGAAAGCTGTCCAGTTTTTTGGATTTATCTCGTAGAAATATGAATAAGGTCTGATCTGTTGGAAACATAAAAATATGTTAAGTAAATATCAATAAGATTTTTATATAAACCTTAGATTACATAAATTTCCTTCTTCTTACTTATCTGGCTGAGACTTGCTTAAATTTAATTAATATGGTGAGTTAATTCACATTATTTAAAAATATTTTACATTTTGTCACATATTTTTTAGTGTGAGGTGTGTTGTATTTAAAAAATAGACTTTTTTTCAATAAATAGTAATTTTCACAATTATTTATTAAATATATTAAAAGCTCATGAAGGGGTATAATTTCTAAAGTGACTTATTTAATTGAAATTTTCTTAAAGACTTAATTTTTCAATTAAGTGAAATATCATAGAATCTAATTGTATGATTTTTTTAATAAAGAAAGATTAATCTATAATAAATTGTTAGTTAATATTTTTTTGATAAACATATCTCTACTTTTAAAAAAATATAATTGTTATGATTGATAAATAGACATATTGAGGTGTTTATTAATGGATCTAAAAAAAGAAAAAAATAAGATCAAAAACTTTGAAGGAATCAATATTGTAAGACATAAGTCTTTATTTATTGAAAAAGATAATAGTTTATCAAATAAATATTCTAAAAATACACAGGGGCATAAGAATGGAATAATACAATTTTCCTCAAAGAAGAATGGAGTTAATGAAACAGATAAGAAAAGCTCTTGGCATTATATGGATAAAAAGAATTTTAGTTTAAAAAAATCTTTATTTCCTCATGTTCATTTTTATTCTTTTTCTAATATTTTTACTAAAGAAAAATTATCTAAAAGAATAGTAGATATAGTTATTGCACTAATAGCTTTATTAGTATTATTTCCAGTTTTTATTATTATGAGCTATAAAGTGCGGAAAAATTTAGGCTCCCCCATTTTCTTTTACCAAGAACGCCCGGGTAAAAATGGTAAATTATTTAAAATGATTAAGTTCCGCTCTATGAGAAATGCGGTAGATAAAGATGGTAATATTTTACCTGATAAATTTCGTATCACATCATTTGGGCAGAAAATACGTTCAACCAGCTTAGACGAAATGCCTCAACTGATTAATGTTTTAAAAGGGGATATGAGTATTGTTGGGCCTCGCCCTCAAATGAAAGAGTTTCTAGAACATTATACAGATGAACAAATGCGACGCCATGAGGTAAAACCGGGTATGACAGGGCTTGCTCAGGTGAGTGGACGCAACAATTTATCTTGGGAAGAAAAATTTGAATTAGATGTGCAATATGTTGAACAGTATAATATTTGGTTTGATTTTAAAATTATGTTCAAAACTGCTAAGGTAATGCTAAGCCAAGAGGGAATTAATGCTCCTGATCAGGAAGTGGGTGCTGCGCGGTTTTCAAAAAAAAGTATTCATGACACTAGCTTATTTACAAAAGAGGTGAAATAACACCAAGCATGGATAAATAAGACTTTCACGAAAGCTAAATGCGGAGTACTGCAAGATTATATCTAAACTATCAATTTTGAGCATAAGCGAGTATTAGTATAATGCACCTATGCCTTCCAGCTACAGGTATCGAATGAGGTACTAGTGAAAAACTGAATGTTAGATTGACAGTTCTACAAAAAATACTAAGTGTATGACAAGTGGGTTGAGACCAATGTGACATTCAGGTTAGAAAATTGATGCTGACGCAAGTGATTAATAAAAGGTATAGTCAGTCCTAAGCTACTGAGCCATATATGAGTTGATAAGTATGGTGATTATTGATCCCTCTCTCATCAGTAGCTGATTTATCAGCGGGCTGGGGTCGATTACTTTTTTAAAGACTGGTTCAGTCAGTGTAGGGTAGCTCGATGCATTACTGGATACTTAATAAAAAAACCAGCAAGTGCTGGTTTTTTTATTTTCAGTTTCATCAGTATTTTGGAAGGTATGGAAAAGTTGTCGCTATCACCCGAACTTGAGTGTTGAATAGGTCTTAATAGGAAAATAAGCCCTTTTCTAAGGGGAATTCGATACCAATTGATACACCGCCATCGTTACCGTGTACATCAGAGTCACCCACCCACCCATTCAGTTTAAGTGGAATATCTGGGCGTAGATAATGTGTCCAGGTTAGATCTAGCGCTTTTAATTCATCCTGCGCTGGAAAAGCTAAATTGGTAGTTCCGTTAGATTCATTCAACTTGGCAAACAGCACGCGAGCATTAACCCGATTGAGATGATCCAAACGAATATCGCCACCTACAGACAGCATTTGACCATCACCACCTATGGCATGCGCCAAGGGATAACCATGCTGGTAAAAACCATCGGTGTAGTTGGTGTGATTATAGGAAATGCCTTGTGCTTTACCATTGGTACGGGTATCTGCCCATTCGGTATACAGTTGGAAAGGCATATTGTTATAACTTGATGAATAATCGATTCCAGCCAAATACATTTTTTTGGCCGGCAAGCCGCCTGCTTCATCTTCACCGACATATTGCGCATAGATACCCATCGGGACTTGCACGAGGGGATGTAGATTTAAGCGTGCATCAAAACCGGCAATTTGATTTGATGGATCAGGTTCACCTGTACCACCATTGTCTTTATTGCCAACAAAAGCATCCCAAAGTGAGCTCAGGCTTTCAGGTCGACCTTCACCACCCCATTGCATAGCACGCGATGCACCCAGTTCTAAATAAGGCAAGGGTTGTGCAGTGACACGTAAGCCAATCAGTTTGGCATCAGGCACAGCATCATAATCCTGCAACTGCCCTGCAAAAGCTTGATATTGCCAAGGTCCAATCCAAGCCAACCATTTGTTTGCAAAAGCATTCTGTTCGGCACGCTGCATCGTCACGCCATAGACAGGGCGGCTGGCATCACCACGAATTAAACTGCCATCATGTGCAGGACCCCAGTAGGTTGGAATTTGCCCTGCAATGAGCCATTGATTCAAAAGCTTGCCTGCAATATAGGAACCTTCAACATTGACATCTTGATCGTTATCAATTTGTGGGTCTTTTTCTGCATTGACCCGAATTTTAGCATCCCAGTATTGATTGCCTGCATTGAGTTCCAAACCTGCTTGATATTGCGCTTTTTGTTGGTCGCCAAAGGCTTGTGGAATATTTTTTTGATCTGTTTCTGCAAAAAGCGAGGCTTTGAGCAGTTGGTTATTGGCATTTAAATGTGCCACCACTGCATCTATGACTTTTTGTTGATTGTTGTTGCTGACTTTGGCTTGAGAAAGTGCACGTTGAATTTCATCACCACTCATAGGCCAAGTTGACGTACTAATTTGAATAACGCCTTGCTGATTTAGCCAGTTTAAATCGGTACGTAAGTTTTGGTCATTTAAGACAATGCCTTGGGCAAGGGTTAAGGATGAGCTTAATGCCAGTGTCGCCAGCAGCGCTTTGGGTGCAAACATGCTTATATATTCTCAGCGTTTATAAACTGTAAACAAGATAGGTTTTTGAGTGGATTTTTGCAATGCGAGTTGTTGAGTATTGTTGTAAATATCAAAAGAAAATTCTTTAACAATAGGTGAGTATTGTGGTGGTGGGCTGATGTCAGCCCACCGATCATTTCAAATTAATCCTCATTCTTATTGGCTTTATAGGCATAAGCATAGTTATAACCATAGCCATAACCGCCTGCTTCACGTTGAATATCATTCAAAATAAAGCCATTTACTTTCACGCCAGCTTGTTCAAAGCGGTTGACAGTCAGTTCAAGTTCTTTCATTTGCGTCTTGGCATAACGTGCCACTACCAAATTCACACCCGCATATTGTGAAATAATAATCCCATCGGTGACTGCAAGAACTGGCGGGGTATCAATCAGAATATGGTCAAACTGACTAGACAAGTGCGTGAGCATGTCTGCAAATTTTTGCGTACTTAACAACTCTGACGGATTGGCAGGACTTTTGCCACGGCTCATGATACTTAAATTTTCAACTTCCGTACTACGCACAAGACTGCCTAACTCTTGCTGACCATTCAGGTATTCGGTTAAGCCTGGCTTAGGGTCGTAATTAAAGTATTTGTGCATATAACCACGACGTAAATCGGCATCAATCAATAATACGCGCTTATCACTTTGCGCCAAAATGGTGGCTAGGTTGATTGTAATAAAGGATTTACCCAATTCTGGTGCAGGACCAGAAATCATAATGATATTGTTTTTGGCACTGTTTAAGGCAAAGTGAATAGCGGTACGCATGCTGCGCAGGCTTTCAATGGCAATATCATCACTATTTTTAACCGCAAGAATAGGAATATTTTTTTTCTTTTTTAGAGTTTTAATACGGCTTTCTTGCACAGCTGAATGTGGTACAGTGGCATAAACAGGTAAATCCAGTTCATTTTCAATTTGATTCGAGTCTTTAATACCTGAGCGCAACATATTACGCAGTAAGGCCAACAATGTACCCAGAAAGCCACCCAAGAAAACCGACAAAATCAGAATTTGTAATTTTTTCGGTGCAATTGAGGCAATCGGCTCTACTGCAGTGTCTACAATACGCACGTTGCCAATTTCACCTGCTTTTACAATGCGCAGTTGTTGGTAAGAGTTGAGTAAGTTTGTATAGAGTTGTTGTTTGACTTCTACTTCACGGAACAGTTGTAAATACTGGCGTTGTAGTTCTGGCAAACGTTTGAGTGTGCCGTCTAACTCTGCAATGCGTTTGTTAATTGCCCCCAGTTGCGCATTCATTTGCTGCATAGCTGGGTGTTCATTAGTGTATTTAGCTGAAATTTCTGCGATTTGTTGTTCAAGAGACGCTTTTGTGGTTTCAAGGCTAATACTTTGAGAAATATAGAGATTTGATTCTTGTGTAACATCGACCGTATTATATTGTTGGCGGAAACGGTTAAATTCACGCTCAGCAACATCCAACTGTTGCTTAAGTTCAGGCAGTTGGTCTTCCAGAAATTTTAAAGTTTGTGCAGTTTCTGCGGTACGACGCTCAATATTTTGTTGGCTATATGCAGCTAAAGTTGCGTTTAGTATTTTAGTAATATGCTGCTTGTCTTGTCCTTTGTAAGTTAACTCCAATATTCCAGTCCCTTTCCCTTTTTCTGAAACTTCATATTGAGAAAGTAAAGATGAAACTGAGGCAGGCAAACTCTGCTTACGCAGTATATAGCTAGTGTTAAAATTATCTTGACTAAAAATCGCGACTTTCCATCCCCCAAATTCAGACTGTAATTGACTGACTTGGTTTAAAGGTGCAGAAAATACCACCTGTTCGGTTGCTGCATCGGCCAGGCTGTATTTGCCTTGTGCAAATTTTAAAATTAAATTTTTATCTTGAAAGTATTGCGGGATATCGAACTGGCGAATATCAAAACTTTTTTGATTATCTTTAAATAGTACTGATTGAGATGAATATTCACTGTCATATTCATGCTTGGCAATTAAACGATTCCAGAAACTGTCTTCTGTACCCGAAATGCGAATATTTAAATTCAGATGGTCAATCACGCTACCCAAAACCAAACGTGATTTTAAAATTGCAACTTCTGCTTGAGCTGGCGAGGCTTGATCAATTGCTGTGGCTAGATTTGCGGATAGGACTGAGGAAGCCCCTTTATTGCTCTCAACTTGAATGAGAGCATCAACCTGATAGATATTTGGTGTGGTTCTTAAATACAGTAAAGCGCAAACGATACTGAGTAGAACGCAAAGGGTAATCAGTTTCCATTGAGCGATTAAGGAAAAAAATAATTCCTTTAAATCAATGCTGTCTTCGGTGTTGGCGGTTTGGCTCATAGTTTAAATATCAAAAAGTAAAATTTTAAAAAAGTTAAAATATCAAGAGACTAGATATATTTTTTCCAATCGGCAATGCAGGCTTGAATCAATGTGCAGGTCTCATCAAATACGGTCTGATCATGCTGATATGGGTCAGCAACATTTTTACTTTGCCAATGCCCTAATCTAAAGGTTTTACCCTTAGCAAATGGCCAAGTTTGTTCCACATTCTTTTGTTGATTTTGGCTCATCACCAAAATCAGGTCGGCTTTTTTAATCAGTTCTGCATTGAGTTTTTTTGCCACGTGTGGACTCATGTCAATGCCGTGACGTTGCATACATAAACGGGCTTTGTCATCGGCTGCATGACCCACCAAGCCTGAAATACCTGCAGATTCAATCTGTAAGTGTGGGTACTGCTGTTTTAAAAAGTATTCTGCCATCGGGCTACGGCAAATATTGCCAATACACACCACCAAAATGTGATTAATTTTCATTAGTTCCCCAAGCGTTCAAAGCCATAAATGGCATTAGAAAAAGGAACAATTTGATTAATAATACGTTGCCAACGAACTAAACCTGTCGCATCAACATAAACAATATCATTGCTGCGCATTTTAAACTGGTTGGCCAGACCGAAATCAGCAATGCTGGTCAAGTCCATCTGATAGACCTCAGTGTGGGCAGTATTTGGTTGGCTACGCACCACATACACCTTACTACGACTGGCAGAAAGTGGATTTAAGCCCAGACTTTCACCTAATACATCACTGAGGCTCATGCCTTGATCACGTAATGGTAAAGATTGGTTTTTACCTGACTCACCCATTACATAGATCTTCTGGTTTTCGCGGTTGTTTACATATAATGTGTCATTTGGCTGAATCAATAAGTTATGCAGTGACAGCCCTGCTTTTTCCAGTTCCAGGCTATTCAGCTGATAAGAACGCCCCTGACGCACTAGAGTCATGGAGGCATTATCGCCCTGTTGTGCATTGACCCCACCTGCCATACCTAAAGCCGTATAGACACTCACGGGCTGATCGCTGAGATAAAACTGCCCGCCTTTCATGACATTGCCCTGAACGGAGTAACGTTGTCCTTGATAGGACAGAACTCGCACAATAACATCAGGTGTTTTTAAATAGCGTGATAACTGACTGCGTAATTCAGTATTTACTTGAGTGAGTGACTTACCAGTAGCTTTATAGCGCCCAAGCATAGGGAACTGAATATAGCCTTGAGAGTCGATCTGATAGCCACTTTTTTCATCCGAATTATTTCCTGAAATCTCAGGATAAGCCCATAAATAAATCGACAGGATATCGCCTGAACTTAAACGGTAGTTCTGATGGGAGCTGTTAAATAAATGCGCATAGTCTTTTTGAATATTCTGAATCGCAGGCTGAACCACAAGTATGGATTCCTGGGTAAGCCGAATTACATTGACTGAAGTCCCGAGTTCGGTTTGATAAATGCCTTCTGTAGGCAAGTCATAGGTTTGCAGACCAGAAGTTACTGCACAGCTGGTCAAAGCGAGACCGCAAGTCAGTAAAAAAGCCAGTTGAGTTTTTCGCACATGAAATCCCGTTTTTAATATTTAATTCGTTAAATCTGCGATATTCTACCTGAAAACTTTGATTTTATTATAACAAAATGTATCTGATTTTAACTGAATAGTGAATGAAGACAATAAACCCTGTTCGCTCAATAAAATCTTTTCCCAAAGTCTTCTTTCATAAGCTTAGTTAACCTGAATCATGGATAAGAAATTCAGTTGAAAAAAAGATGACTAAGTTGATAAGAGAGTTACTCCACAAACCAATCAACTAGCCATCCTATGTTCGAGTTTATAACTTTATTCTGTACGATTGACGATTTTTTTCAGAAAAATGAAGCCGTCTATTTGCAATACCTAAAACAAGAAAATCCGAAGGTCAGGCAGAGATCAGGTGTTCTTTGTTTATCTGAGATCATTTTTATCGCGGTCTGGTATTAGAACTCTCAATTTCATCATTTCAAAGTATTTTATGGCATGATACAGCGGTTTTATTATAAGCTTTTCAAAGCCCTACCATCCTATCAGCGGATGGTTTATTTAATCAATCAACATCAACTTGCACTTCAAGCATTGCACATTTCTTTAACTTCTAGTGCTCAAACAGCCTGTGCTTGGGTTGATTCTCCAACTCTACCAGTATGTAAAAATCAGCGTATTCAACGTCACAAATCTTTAAAACAGATTGCTACACGAGGTAAAAGCTCAATGGGTTGGTTCTATGGATGCAACTTGCATGTATTGGTGGATGCTCAGGGGCAATTTGTTCAGACTCAACTGTCGAATGGCTATACTTCAGATATAAAAATTCTGCCGAAGCTAGGGTGTGTCCTCATTTGGCTTTGCACCAAATAAATATACAGGCTATACGAATCATAGATTTATAATTGCGTGCCAGTTTATCAAATCGAGTTGCAATAGCACGGAAATGTTTTAATCTCGCAAA
>NZ_VPCO01000043.1:0-9898 GCF_013418175.1 Acinetobacter sp. YH12200 | reverse complement strand
TCATTTGCAGTCATCCAGCGCCGAACCGTTTCTACCGGGATATTCAGGTCAAACATGCTGCTGAGCTTCTCATGCGCCAAGGTAGGTCCAAAGCCCAGCAGATGTTCAGAAATAATGGAAAGACATTGCGATTTTAATAAATCGTCATGGCGATGATGGCCCGGTTGACCACGACTGGCATGCGTCATGCCTGAAACACCATCTTGATTGAGCTTCTGCAATAACCGGGTAATTTGACGGGTGGAAAGATTCAGGATTTCAGCAGCACGGACTTGGGTAATACGATGATCTCGAACGTCTTGCAGAACTGCAAGACGTTGAATTTCTTTGTCAGACATAGTGATCAGCATCTATATTTTATATCCAGTCCATGGTGATAAAAACCATCATAAACCAGACATTTTTATTGGTGAGAATATAGACACTTTAAATGGGTTCTAACATTTGACTTCGCATAAGGTGTATTATGTTAATTTTAGCAATACTAAATTTTCATAAATTTCGATAGGCTATAATTTTTTTCACTATCTGAGCCTTTAAAATATTCATTTCTCCAATCAATATTTTTTTTTCACCATCTACTAATTTTACTTCAATTTTTTGATCAAAATTCTCACTACATTGAAAGTTTAAATTTGGTCTTTTAGGCGTATTTATAAAATGAAGATCGCCTTCAAAGCGATACTGATAACTATATTTTTTAGGGAGATCAGATAAAGCTTTTATACTTAAAAGCTGATAATTTTCTAAACTTTGTACTTTAAGAAATAATGTGATAACTCCCTCACAGACATCTTGTTGCTGTTGAACTTGTTGAGAAACTTGTTTTAGTTCACAAGCAGTTAATCCTCCTAATGTTAAGAGCATCAAAATAATTTTCATAATGAGTATCCGTTTGTACCTGAAAACAGAATATATCTGTTACTTTAATAGATACAGATGCAGATAAATTAAAAAAATAGGTACAGATTGACAATGTTTCAATATCAGATCTTAGCAAATCAATTAATTAATAGAATCAAAGGTCAAGAGTTAAAATCTGGACAAAAAATGCTGTCTTTGCGTCAATTTTCTAAACAACATAAGGTCAGTATTAATACGGCAAAATCTTGTTATGACCTATTAGAGGCCAAAGGTTTTATCTATGTGGTAAACAAATCGGGATACTTTGTTCAGAATATTAATGGATTAGAAACACTCTCTAATTTAACTTTACCTTACCATTCTGATTTTGTTCCAGGTATACAGGAGGTTTCTCATTTAGATCTACAAATTCAGATCCAAGAAGCGGCAACTAAGAAAAAACTAGCTCAATTAGGCTCAATTCAACTTTCTCCTGACTTAATTCCAGTTACTTTTTTAAAGCAGTCAATGCTACGGGCAATTAAAAATAGTAAAGCTGAAGATTTTCTCTATAGTGATCGACAAGGCCACATTCTCTTACGCGAAGCTCTATCCACTCATTGGGCAGAAGATGGTTTCTATATCCTTCCAGAGAGTATTTACATTAGTAATGGATGTATGCCTGCACTATCAGTAATAGTTCAACAGCTAACTCAAGTAGGCGACAGTATTATTGTCCCGACTCCATGTTATAACGGTCAGTTGCAATTATTGGCCTTACTTAAGCGGAAAATTGTTGAAGTTCCTGCACATACGGAGGGATTTGACTTAGAGCGATTAGAACAAGCAATGCAACATTCGGGAGCAAAAGTCTGCCTATTGACAGCTAACTATCAAAATCCTTTAGGGTTTTGCTTAACAAACAAAGATAAAGAAAAAATTGCACAATTGGCTGCTAAATATCAATGCTATGTTATCGAAGATGATATTTATGCTGAATGCTGTTTTGATAATCTACGACCGTTGCCTATCAAATACTGGGATGAAGATGGATACATCATATATTGTGGATCTATCTCTAAAACAGTTTCACCCGCATATCGAATCGGTTGGTTCTGTACTCCCTCAAGACTCGTAAATCTACATGCTAAATTGATAACACAGAACATCAATGTAAATACCCCATTACAACTTGGATTGGCAGACTTAATTTATAGTCGTGCATATAGACAACATTTAAATAATTTACGCCCGAAGCTATGGGCGCAGGTAGAAGAATATCGATACTTCATAGCAGAAGCTTTTAAAGATATCTCTTTTGGGTTAACCAATCCTCAAGGAGGATATATTTTATGGCTCCAGTTTCCAAAACAAATAGATAGTTTGGAAATGTACTGCTTCGCTCAGCAGCAAGAGATTAATATTGTGCCAGGATTGGTTTTTGGTGCAGGCAATCGCTATAACAATTGTATAAGGATCAATGCTGGACATTCGCTATCAGATGAAATTAGACAAGCAATACAGCTCCTTGCAGACTGGGCGAGGCATCAATTAAAGTCTTAGAGTTAACTACTAAACAGCTGACCTATTTCTAACCTGGTATAGCCACGTTCTTTAAAGATCAAAATAATTGCTTTTTTATAATCTTCAGAAGTAGAGGTCTTATATTTTGTTATAAGTTGAATTTCAGAATTAAGCTGAAGGTCATTTTTTATCGTCAACACTTCCGTAGAGACTTTATTAAAAATCTTGAAATTAAACATACAGGCGCTCTTTATCAATATTATAGCGGCCCGACTACAACAAATACCTGCCTTAGCTCAGCTAGACACCCTTGGCTGCAAGGATTACAAATTAGACAAGATTCTGCAAGCTTTGCGGAATTGAGAGCCTGAATATTCGACGAAATTATTCTTCATTTAACATAATGGATATTATACGAAATTGAAATGTTAGAACCCATTTAAAGTGTCTATATTCTCACCAATAAAAATGTCTAGTTTATGATGGTTTTTATCACCATGGACTGGATATAAAATATAGATGCTGATCACTATGTCGGATAAAGAACTTAAACGATTGTCGGTCTTGCAGGAAATCTGCGATCAACGCATAACTCAATCCCAGGCTGCTCAGCTACTTCTACTTCATATTTCAGAATGTCAGGTCAGACGCTTACTGCAGAAATACAAAGTTCAAGGTCCAGCTGCATTAGCCCATACGGGTCGTGGCCAAACCAGCAATTCCAGGCTTTCTTAAGAACTCAGACTCAAGTGCCTCAATATTGTTTCTGATCAACTGCATGGTTTCGGACCAACCTTGGCGCATGAAAAGCTTATTCAACAGGAGTTATGGTTCATTCTGACCAAGGCAGTCAGTACTGTAGTCGTGCTTTTAGAGCACTATTATTGACGAATAACTGTATTCAAAGTATGTCACGCAGTCTTGCGCAGTACACTGCTCATGTTGGGACAATGCAGTGACTGAAAGCTTCTTTCATACATTGAAAGGTCATGTAATCCATGGCGTGTGTTTGCCACTCGAAAAGAAGCGAATGCTGTCTTGTTTGACTATATCGAGATTTATTACAATCGAATCAGAAGACATTCTGCAAATGGCTGGTTAAGTCCTGAAGCCTTTGAACAAAAATATTGTAAGAATTTAGAGGGATCGACTGTCCACAATACTGTCTAGGATCAGATAAAGGATTCTGCATCTGAAAAAGGCCTTTAGCTTAATTCTGAGCTTCGACTAATGACAAAATATAAGACTTCTACCTCTGAAAATTATAAAAAATCAATTGTTTTGATCTTTAAAGAATGAGGATATAGTATTTGTGAAATTACTTAGCTGCTTAAAACTTAATTCTAATTGGTTAATAGGTGAAAAATGAAATTAGCAGAAGCTCTCTTACTTCGAAGTGATCAACAAAAAAAAATTATTTCACTAAAACAACGTATCAATGCAAATGTATTGGTACAAGATGGTGATAAACCATCTGAAGATCCTAATGAACTATTAAAACAAGTATTTTCTTTAATTCAAGAATTTCAAAAATTAAGTTATGCAATTCATGAAACTAATGCTTTAACAAAATTAAATGATGGTCGTTCTCTACTTGCTTTATTGTCTTTGCGTGATGAATTTGTAGAACAGCACAAAACCCTAACTGCAGCAATAAGTAATACATCTCGTGAATCTGATCGTTATAGTACGCGGGAAATAAAGTGGCATAAAGTTATTCCAGTTTCATCATTACAAAAACAAGCTGATGATATTAGTCTTAAATTACGTGATTTAAATGTGTTAATTCAGTCGAATAATTGGAAAATTGATTTGATTGAAGCCTAATAGTCCTTTAGATATAATCAAGTTGAACATACTGGGCGAGTACAAGATCCCTTACTTCCACAACATAGGATTGTAAATAAAGTGTAGTGGCTTGCAAAGCAAGTGGATAAGCTTAAAGTTTTAAGTACAAATCAATCCATCACTTGGCAGAACTCAAATCTTTGTGCAAACAAAGTTACACGTTACTTATAACTACCATGTACTGACAGTATGTTCACCTCAATTACTAAAAATAAAGAAATGAGCAAGCATCAGCTGAAGCACATTCCTATTTTTAATTCGGTTCGGCTTTGTTGCATAACGAGCTGAAAGACAGATTTTGAAAATAGCGGATTCAAATCACAAGTGCGACACATTTGTAGTTAGGTGAAAAAGTTAGGTGTATTCGTAGAATCATTAGACTTTTTCAACTCGCAATTGGAAAGCACGCAATGAAGAAATACACCCAACTCTCTCAAGATGAAAGTAAGCATCCGCTGAGCCCCACTTTTCCTCACTCATGAATACCACGATAGTGTCCACTAAACTTTAAGTGGACACCTATTTATGGATTTAAAGACAGTTATAGACAGCACACCAATGCTAAAAAAGCCCCGTCGAACCTTCACGGCTGAATTTAAACATCAACTTATTCAGCAATGCCAGCAGCCAGATACATCAGTGGCTAACTTAATCGCTGCACTGGTAAACCGAATGAACTTGTAATAACGACTTTCGCAAGAGGTCTATTTTATACAGATGATTTCAGTTTAACCCCCATCATATTAAGTGAAGCTCAAAAAGCAGGATTTGAACCTAATATTGTCTGTAAAAGTAGCCAATGGGATTTCATAGTAAAAATGGTAGAGGCAAATATGGGCATAGCTATTCTTCCAGAAATTTACTGTAGAAAATTTAGTAACTTAAAAAAAATATACTTCAATAGTGATGATATGACCTGGCAATTACATATGGCTTGGCATAAAGGATTAGAGATCTCTCATGCAACAAAAGCCTGGTTAAATTTAGTAAATAAATATAGTCATGAAATAAGTCTTTAAAATTACATTTAGCATAAAATCTCTTATGCGAAGTCCAATATTAAATTAATCCCTTCACAAGGAAGAAGCTTGCTACAATGACCAATAAAACTGCAAAGCATTTCTTTAACATTGCTGGTGATAAAGCATGTGCCGCCTTCGCACCAAACTTAGCCGTAATGAAACTCATGATGCTAATGCCAATAAATGCATAAATATGCACATAACCAATGGTATTAGGTACATTAATCTCAGCATTTATACCAAAAATAATAAAACCTAATGCACCAGCAACAGCAATGGGGAGTCCACATGCCGCAGATGTTCCAACCGCCTTCTGCATGACCACACCATAGCGATTCAGGTACGGAACCGTCAGGCTACCGCCACCAATCCCAAAGATTGCTGATGCAACTCCAATCACACTACCAGCAGCAATTTGTTGACCTGATGAAGGTAAATTTTTCGTTGGATCAATTACTTTTTTGGCACCTGTAAACATGGTATAGGCAACCCAAATCAGAAATAAGCCAACAATGATTTGTAGATGTAATCCTGATATCAAACCTGCAATACCCGCCCCAAAAAAGCAACCAATCGCCATGGGTGGTGCTAGATTTTTAAATACCGACCAAATCACAGCCCCATTTTTATGATGCGCCATCAATGAGCTAATCGAAGTAACAACAATGGTTGCTAAAGATGTGCCTAATGCGAGGTGCATAACCACATCGGGGTCATAACCCACTTGAGTAAAGACAATAAAAAGCAGTGGCACAATAATCGTACCACCGCCGACACCAAACAGCCCTGCTGCAAAACCAGCAAAAGCACCGATGACTAAAAAGGTTATAAGTTCCACAATAGACTAACTTTAAAAAATGAAAGGATTAAGGCGTTGAATTAAGCGTGTTCCAACTGACCCACTTGATGATAAGCACGGTTAAAATACACCAGGCTTTCTTCTTGATCGCTTTGTTGAACTTGAAGCACACGACACATGAAAATACTGTGTGTACCCACTTGCTGAATGTCCTGAATTTCACAGTCAAAACTGACCAAGGCATCTTGCAAAATAGGTGAACCAGTTTCCAACGCACTCCACTCACCTAAGTTGAAACGCTCTTCAGAACTGAATTTACTTGAAGCAAAAGCATTTGAAAGCTGTTCATGCTGAGTACTTAGTACGTTTACAGCCAAGACTTTATTTTCAACAAAATGGGCATGTGAACGGGAGGATTGATTCATACAGACCAATAACGTTGGCGGTGTATCCGTCACGCTACATACGGCAGATGCAGTAAATCCATGCATACCTGCTTTACTCGCAGTCGTAATAACATTCACTGCTGTGGTGAGTAAAGACATTGCATTTCTAAAGTCTGTTGCTTCAATCATCTCTTTCATCTCAAATGTACATATCACGTGCTCGTGCTTTAAGTAGAACAAATCATCTTGCAATAATTTGCCCCTGCTTCGCACGAGACTACGTTTGATTAAGCTTCTAGCTCTTTACGAACAATGGCAGCACCTGCGCTTAAAGCCTCAAGCTTGCCACGTGCAACTTGGCGAGAAAGTGGTGTCATACCACAGTTGGTTGAAGGATAGAGTTTATCTGCATCAACAAATTGAAGTGCTTTACGTAAGGTATTCGCCACTTCTTCTGCAGTTTCAACTTTGCTAGTTGCTACATCAATGGCACCCACCATCACTTTCTTACCACGGATCAATTCAATCAAATCCATTGGTACACGTGAGTTTTGGCATTCAAGTGAAATAATATCGAGCTTAGATTGTTGTAGTTTCGGGAATGACTCTTCGTATTGACGCCATTCATTACCTAAAGTTTGTTTCCAATCTGTATTGGCTTTAATGCCGTAACCATAGCAAATATGAACTGCAGTTTCACATTTTAGACCTTCAAGTGCACGTTCTAAGGTTGGTACACCCCAGTCATTCACTTCATCAAAGAATACGTTAAACGCAGGTTCATCAAATTGGATAATGTCTACGCCTGCTGCTTCAAGTTCTAAAGCTTCTTGGTTCAAAATTTTGGCAAATTCCCAAGCCAGTTTTTCACGGCTCTTGTAGTGTCCGTCAAAAAGTGTATCAATCATGGTCATTGGACCAGGCAACGCCCATTTAATTGGCTGACTGGTTTGGCTGCGTAAAAATTTCGCATCGTCTACAAACACTGCTTTTTTACGAGAAACTTCACCCACAACTGAAGGTACACTTGCATCATAACGATTACGAATACGCATGGTTTCACGCTTTTCGAAATCTACACCTTCAAGATGTTCAATAAACGTGGTTACAAAGTGCTGACGGGTTTGCTCACCATCACTCACGATATCGATACCTGCAGTGACTTGCTCATGTAATGATAATTTCAAAGCATCACGTTTAGCTTCTAATAATTCTTCGCCTTCAAGCTTCCATGCAGACCATAATTTTTCAGGTTCAGCTAACCAAGACGGTTTTGGCAAGCTACCCGCAGTTGAAGTTGGGAGTAAAAGTTTCGGTTGTGTAAGCGCCATGTCTAATCTTCTTTGTCTAAATTCGTAAATCTGTTTATCAATTTAATGGATTAAGCAGCTGTTTCGACTTCGAAATTTGCAGCCCATTCATTTAAAATGTCTTGATAAGGCTTAATGAAGTTTTCTTCCGTCCATTTACCTTGTTTAACTGCAAGCTCACCACGTTCCACACGGTCATAGACCACACGTGTAAGTGAATAATCGCCATAGCTTAGACTTGGTTGATACACCACACCTGCAGGAGAGTTGGTGTTGTAAATTTCAGGACGATAGATCCGTTGGAAACTTTCCATGGTCGCAATAGCACTGATCAATTCAAAATCAGTATAATCACGGACTAAATCGCCAGCGAAATAGAATGCTAATGGTGCATTACCACCTTCTGGTTTAAAGTAGCGTACACGTAAACCCATTTTGGCAAAATATTCATCGGTACGTGAATATTCATCATTTTTGTATTCCACACCCAAAATAGGATGTACGTTGGCTGTACGGAAATACGTTTTAGAGGTTGAAACGCTTAAGCAAATGACAGGTTGTTTTTTAAATTCTGCTTTAAATACATCTGAATTGACTAAATGTTGATAAAGCTTGCCATGTAGATTGCCAAAATCTTCAGGTTTTTCACCTACACCACAACCCAATTGTGGCAATACCACGCTGAAGTCGTAATCACGCACATAAGATGAGAAGCTATTGCCGATCATGCCTTCAATACGCTCACCTGTTTGATGGTCAATCACAACACTTTTAAGTGTTTCAATAAATGGGAAAGTTTGACCATTACCTTCAATATCAATTTCCGCAGAAATAATGTCAATCTCAAGTGAATAGCGATCACCTTTCGGGTTATCAACGGTTGCCAAGCTATTAAAACGGTTGTTGATCATCGCAAGGGTACGACGCAAGTTTTCTTCACGGCTTTCCCCACGTGCCAAATTGGCAAAGTTTGTGGTTAAACGTGTGTTTTCTGCTGGTGTATAATTCTCATCAAAACGGATACGTTTAATTGAACACTCAAATGCTGTACTCATGGAGATTGCCACCTAAAAATTTTATAAAAAGTTAAATTTCTGAATGGCTATATTTAAACGTGAATAAGAAAGTGAGTAAAACGATATAAATTCAGCTTAAGATGAGAAATACTCATCTTAATAAATTAAAGATGCTGAGGATTTTTAGTTATTCAGTAAGCTAAGCGGCTATCTAAAATCTTTATCTGAAATTGGTAATGTTTTTTGCAACTTGAACCGTACCGGGTTTGTCGGAGAGTCAATATTCTGAGAGACTATCCCGATGACAAAATTAAAATATACCCCTGAAATCAGAGAAAGAGCGGTTCAATTATTGATTGAATCTGAAAAAGATTATCCTTCTACTTGGGCTGCAATCACAGCAATTGCGCCTAAGATTGGTTGTACTCCTGAAACACTTCGTGCCTGGCATCAAAAGCATTTAGATCAGCAAAATCCTATTAAAGTACAACAGATATCTGATCAAGAAAAAATGAAGCAAATGGAACGTGAAATTAAAGAATTAAAGCGTGCCAATCAAATTCTACGTAAAGCAGCCGCTTTTTTCGCCCAGGCGGAGCTCGACCGCCCACACAAATAATGGTGGATTTCATCCATAACAATAAAGACTTATATGGTGTTGATGCGATTTGTAGGATTTTACCGATCGCAGCTTCAACCTATTACCGAACTTTAGATCTCGCTGACAATCCAGAACATCGAGCGAAACGAGATCTACATGATGAGCATCATGCTGAACAAATTCAACGAATTTGGAAAGAAAGTTCAGGTCGATATGGTGTGCGTAAGGTCTGGCAACAATTGAAACGTGAAGGTTATGTTATCGCACGTTGTACAGTTGCTCGATTGATGCAGAAGCTAGGTATACAAGGTGTTTGGCGTGGTAAGAATAAACAAACCACCCGTAGCCGAGATGATCAAAAAAGAGCAGATGATTTAGTGAAACGTAATTTTAATGCTGATCATCCTGACCAACTGTGGGTGAGTGACTTTACGTATATTCAAACTCATTCAGGCTGGGTCTATACCGCCTTTATTATTGATGTGTTCTCACGAGCAATTGTTGGATGGAAAGTATCTACACGGATGAATACAGATATGGTGCTCGATG
>NZ_VPCO01000042.1:0-10502 GCF_013418175.1 Acinetobacter sp. YH12200 | reverse complement strand
GAAATTCATGCACGTGTAGCAGTCCTCAACAGATTTACGGAATTAGGTCGACCACTTACCCAAGTTACGCCTTAAATTTGGCTCAATTAGGGGCGCTTTGCATTTCAAATCTTTGTGCAACAAAGCCATATCACGGTCAAGCAGCCCAATACCCAGCTGGCACACATAACCTTAACTCAGCTCAAAGATCATTCCATTACACGAAATCAGGCACAGCTTATTTTAAATGCTGCTACCGGAAAATTGCTTGAAAATACACGAAATGAAAGTGCAATTGCCACACTAAATGCCAGCATGTATGGTTTACATATGGCACGTTTTGCCGAACCTGTTTTACGTTTAGGGTTATTTTTCTCCGGCATATTAGGCTGCGCAATGATTGCATCCGGATTGCTGCTGTGGAGCCTGAAACGCCAGATGCAGAAAAAATCAGTGCGGTTTCATCTCGGACACTATTTAGTGAACCGCTTGAATATCACCATAATTATTGGCTTGCCGCTTGCCATGCTGGGATATCTCTATGCGAATCGTTTTATCAGTATTCCTGTAGGTGCACCAAATTATGAAATTTATAGTTTTTTCTCTATCTGGCTTGGCAGTTTTATCCTGGCATGTGTAACCCCACAGCAAGATATATGGAGAATGCAGCTTAAACTTCTGATTTGTGCTGCCTTTATAATTCCCCTGATTGATATTTATTATTTAGTTTCCCAGCAATATGTTGATTCTTTTGCGACTTATTGGCCTTTTTTGCGTATTGATCTGATGTTATGGACCTTGGCACTGCTTGCCCTATTGTTACACCAGAAAATTACGCCCATTCAGCAAAAGGCTATTAAGAAAATCCAGACCAAACTGAAAGCCGTACAGCAGGAGTCTTCCATATGATATGGATCGCAATCATGGGGCTTTTATGGCTAAGCTGTTTTGGTTTTTATGCGGTAAGTGCAAAGCAGATCCTAAAAACCCGAAAATCTCGGTACGCTTTTTTAGCGAATTTTCCTACGTACACTAAATTCGCTGCAGGTATTTTCTTATTCGTCGTAATGGTTTTATTACGGACCCGGTTTAGCTACAGTATCAGCTTTGTGGCTCTATGGGTATTTCTAAGCCCCGTACTTTTTATCTTTATCTTAAAAATGAATAAAGCATTTTAGTATTTATTTAAAATCAGAAAGTAGTAAACAGCCTAGTGTGCTATTCACACGCCCTTTATTAAACCAATCTACCCAGTATCTGCTAAACCTTGCCAATCTGCTTTTAAATACCTCAAATGCATTATTTTGGCTAGAATCAGAAATTTAAATTGGTAGGTATTTGGTAGGTAGGATTCTTTTTAGCTTCATCCAATACTCATATTACGGTGAGGGTCACCGATAAAATAATCAATCAATGGTAGAAGGAATCACCCCATGGCTTTTAAAAATATTGCAGATCAAACTAACGGTTTTTATATTCCCTGCGTTTCACTTTTTGGTCCGGGCTGTGCTAAAGAAATCGGGATAAAAGCACAAAATTTAGGCGCCAAGAAAGCACTGATTGTAACTGATGCTGGCCTGTTTAAATTTGGTGTTGCAGATGATATTGCAGATTATTTGAAAGAGGCAGGTGTTGACAGTTATATTTTCCCAGGCGCGGAACCCAATCCAACTGATATTAACGTGCATCATGGAGTTACAGCTTATAATGAAAATGCCTGTGATTTTATTGTATCGTTAGGTGGGGGTTCCTCACATGACTGTGCCAAAGGCATTGGTCTAGTCACTGCAGGTGGCGGACATATCCGTGATTATGAAGGGATTGATAAAAGTACCGTCCCGATGACACCACTGATTGCAATCAATACTACGGCAGGGACAGCTTCGGAGATGACACGTTTCTGTATCATTACCAATACCGATACCCATGTGAAAATGGCGATTGTAGATTGGCGTTGTACACCACTCATTGCGATTGATGACCCTAAACTTATGTTGGCCAAACCTGCAGGGCTGACTGCGGCAACAGGTATGGATGCCTTGACGCATGCAGTAGAAGCTTATGTGTCTACGGCAGCAAATCCAATCACTGATGCCTGTGCAGAAAAGGCGATCACCATGATCAGTGAATGGCTCAGTCCCGCAGTGGCGAATGGGGATAATCTGGAAGCACGGGATGCCATGAGCTATGCCCAGTATCTTGCAGGCATGGCTTTTAATAATGCCTCTTTAGGTTATGTGCATGCGATGGCGCATCAGCTTGGTGGTTTCTATAACTTGCCACACGGGGTCTGTAATGCGATTTTGCTCCCACATGTCTGTGAGTTTAACCTGATTGCCTGTCCGGAGCGTTATGCCAAAATTGCCCAATTGATGGGGGTGAATATAGAAGGTTTAACTGTAACTGAGGCAGCTTATGAAGCGATTAACGCCATTCGGCAGCTTTCATCGTCAATTGGCATTCCATCAGGTTTAGCGGAATTGAATGTAAAAGAAGCTGACCTCGCCACTATGGCAGAAAATGCGCAAAAAGATGCCTGCATGTTAACCAATCCACGTAAGGCCAGTCATGCTCAAGTCGTGGATATTTTTAAAGCGGCAATGTAATACCTCCTTGTAAGTCTTATTTTCAATCATCTGACTTACACTTTAACAGGCCTTATTTCGCCTACTGAAGAAGTATGCCAATAGCAATTCATTGCTTTTGGCTACCGCTTTTACCTTCATAATAGGATAAAAAATAGAGGGGAATTATTTTATAAGTCCCCTAGCCTAAAAATATCCATGTTTATCCTAGAGCATAAAAATATCCTAATTTCTTCTACTTCGTTCCAGCCAGAAAAAATTTCCCATCGTATGATCTTAATATCATATTTAATCTCTGAGGAATAAACTGTACGTCCTTCATATGAAATGAAGATGATCGTAGCTGATTTTGATGAAGTGAGTCCCCTCAAGTGGCCAAGTAAATGGCATAGCCACTGAAAAATCATCAGATTAATAAAATTTTAGGATCTGATTCAGATGAAATCGACAAGTAAATCTATTGTGAATAGGGATGATGCTGAATATTCCAGAATATTCCTATTTTAACTGTTTAGCTTTGTACCGACAGTTACATCAGCTTTAAAGATTTTTATATTTTAACAGAGTCTGATGAACGGGATGGTTTTTGGGCATCAGTTCAATCAGGCGTTCTACAGCATCAATCGCTTCAGGAAAATGTGCCACATGTTTCAGCAAGACATCGGTTTCATTAGCCTTGAAAATGGCATCGCTCAGGCGTGATTCCAGACAATCTCTCCAGGCGCATAGAAATGGACTTTCTGTTTTGGCCAGAAATACGCCGGTACATAATTTCAAGGCTGAATCGATATACCCAGCATCTAAAGATTGCTCTGTCATTAAAAAATCAGCCTCTACATGCGCCAATAAACGATAGGGTCTGGAACCCAGCATACCACCTAATAAATCGCGTAATTGTGACATTTCTGCTTTTAAAGTCCCCATACTGACCTTGCGCTCGCCATATAAGGCTTGATGCAATGTATCTAGACTCAGACCCTGCGGACATAAGGCTAGAATGGTCAGAATTTCAATCTGTCGAGGAGTCAGAACCAGCATCTTGCCATTAAACAGCACTTGAGGTACTGAAAAAGCTCGAATAAACAGGCGCTGCTTCTGGCATTCTAGTAGAGCCGACTGGATGATCGTAGCACAGCGCTCCGCAGCTAGTAGTGCTAAACTGTTATGCTTTGGCCAGGTAGTCGACAGATCAATGACACCTAAGACCTGTTTTGAATAGGGATCAATAATCGGGGCAGCGTAACAAACCCAATCATGAATGGAGGACATGTAATGTTCACTGGAAAAGACACAGCTGGATTGTTGAGTTTTTAAGGATAATGCCAATGCATTGGTTCCGACTAGCTCTTCGCGCCATTGCCCACCTTCAATAAAATGTACACTTTCTGCGGCACTTTGCATTTGTGGGCTAGAAGCTGCCCAAATGATGGTGCTGCCGATATCTCCGACCGCCAGCACCATAGAAGATTGCTCGGCAATATGTTTTAAATCCTGAGCACAATGTTGCAGGGCTTGGGCTAAAGTTGAGGAAGAAGTGGTCTTTTTTAAATCCGTCAGCGGTGCTGCTAAACGATTCTTCGGGATTTCAGCCGAGGATGAACGTTGCCAGGAGCTGGCAATACTCTGTCCCAGCTGTTCTGCATGTAAGGGAGACAAACTGCTGTTTTGCCGAAGCTGATCAGTATTGTGCCTTTTTTCCATCAAATCTTGTTTTGTCATCATTCCTTATTCTCACAACAATTCATGATTTACATCCGCTGTAATCGTTATTTTTTTAAAATGGATGAAAATATCGTGAACATGCTAGCTCCAACCTTTTTCCAACCTTATACCAGTTATATTAATCAAATAAGATGCAGAAGTACCTTATACCAAAGCTGTAGAAGCGGTTTTGCCATACGAAAATAAGCAAAGGAAATAAATATGCGTTACGTCGATCCTAATCAACCTGATTCAAAAGTTCATTTTAAAGCACAATACGAGAATTTTATTGGCGGCGAATGGGTCGCTCCGGTCAAAGGTGAATACTTTGACAACATCTCTCCGGTAGATGGCAAAGTCTTTACCAAGGTTCCGCGTTCTTCTGTAGAAGACATTGAATTGGCCCTGGATGCAGCGCACAAAGCCAAAGAACAATGGAACAGAGCATCGCCGACCACCCGCTCCAATATTCTGTTGAAAATTGCCGATCGTCTGGAACAAAATCTGGAACTGCTGGCAGTGGCAGAAACCTGGGATAACGGCAAACCGATCCGTGAAACGCTGGCTGCCGATATTCCGCTGGCGATTGATCATTTCCGTTATTTTGCCGGCTGTATTCGTGCGCAGGAAGGCGGCATTTCCGAAATTGATGAAGATACGATTGCTTATCATTTTCATGAGCCGTTGGGCGTCGTGGGTCAGATTATCCCGTGGAACTTTCCGATTCTGATGGCTGCCTGGAAACTGGCACCTGCCCTGGCTGCGGGCAACTGCATTGTGTTGAAACCTGCAGAACAGACTCCGGTCAGCATTCTGGTGCTGGCTGAACTGATTCAGGATATTTTGCCACCGGGTGTCCTGAATATCGTCAATGGTTATGGGGTTGAAGTCGGTCGCCCGCTAGCCACCAACCCACGCATTGCCAAGATTGCCTTTACCGGTTCCACCGCCGTCGGTCAGATGATCATGCAATATGCCACCGAAAATATTATTCCGGTGACGCTGGAACTGGGGGGTAAATCACCGAATCTGTTCTTTGCCGACATCATGGATCAGGAAGACGATTATCTGGACAAAGCGCTGGAAGGTTTTGCCATGTTTGCCCTGAACCAGGGTGAAATCTGCACCTGTCCATCGCGTGCGCTGATCCAGGAAAGTATTGCTGACGAATTTCTGGCGCGTGCCGTTGAACGGGTGAAACGGATTAAAACCGGGCATCCGCTGGATACTGACACCATGATTGGCGCGCAAGCCTCACAGGAACAGCAGGACAAGATTCTGGGCTGTATTGCCACTGGTCGTGAAGAAGGCGCACAGATCCTGACTGGTGGTGAAGCACGTCAGGAAGTGGGTCAAGGTTTCTATATTGAGCCGACTATCTTTAAAGGCACCAATGACATGAAGACCTTCCAGGATGAAATCTTCGGGCCTGTATTGGCTGTGACCACCTTTAAAGACTTTGATGATGCGATCAAGATCGCCAACGATACGATTTACGGACTCGGTGCCGGGGTCTGGTCACGCTCAGCGCATACTTCCTACCGTGCTGGCCGTGCCATTCAGGCCGGTCGGGTCTGGACCAACTGTTATCACATCTACCCTGCGCATGCGGCTTTCGGTGGCTATAAAAAATCCGGCATTGGTCGTGAGAATCACAGAATGATGCTGGATCATTATCAACAAACCAAAAATCTGTTAGTGAGCTATTCGACCAAACCAGCCGGGTTCTTTTAAGAAGTGAAATACATTCAAAGCAAACTTCGGTTCGCTTTGAATGTATGGTAGCTAGCTTTCACAAAATATCAGCAACATCTTCAAGCTGCGGCCAATTCAAATAAAGTTTTTAGTCTATAAACACTTTTTTTAAAGGAAAGAGCATCACCTCAAATTTCTATTTGCAATAGTGTCATTTCAAGATAATTTCACTCTATAAAGATTTCGCCACATTCTCCAGCCATTCAGTGCAAGAAGAATAAAGAGAAAATAGAGTACGGCTGTTAAATACAATGATTTATGGGTGTACATACCGACATAAATCACATCTAGAACACACCACAAGCCCCAGCTTTCAATATATTTTTTTGCCGCCCAATAACTTGCCACCAAGCTAAAAGAGGCTAACATGGAGTCCAACCAAGGTAGTGACGCTGCGGTGAAATGAGCAAATAAGGCACCAATCACCAGACCAGCGACAATACCCACAATCAGGCTATATACCCAGATTTTTTTATTCAAATAGCCAATCTGTACAGTCAGATCCTGGTCTTGATCTTTCTTCGACCAGCTATACCAGCCATAGAGTTGCATCAAGATAAATACGGCTTGTAATGCTGCGTCTGCAAATAAATTGACACGATAAAAAATAATGATATACAGAAATACAGCGACAATATTCACTACCCAGCAGGCTTTATATTGTTTAGACGTCAACCAGACACCTAAAACATTTAAAATGAACGCTGCAATTTCTATATTTTCCATAGCAATATAACCTGATTAAGCAGCCAATTTAGAAGTTCAGATTGAATGACAAGGTTGCTGTACGCGGCGAACCCAAGAATAAATAATCGTCACCCAAAAATTCACCTGCATCACGCCAGTATTTCTTGTTGAACAGATTATTAATATTCAAGCGTAGCAATGCATCGGTCGTATTTAGCTTAAATTGATAAGCAGCGCCTAAATCAACCACACTATAACCTGCGACTTTCGCAGCACCCTCTTTGTTAGCATATTTGCTGGAACTGTATTGACCACCTGCCAGAACAGTGAAACCTGCAATGCTCGGTACGTTATAGCGAAGATGTGTTGCGAAACGAACTTTTGGCACGTTTTGCGCCTGATGATTGCCATATTCAACCGCTTCTACATTTTCTAAACGGGCTTTAGTCAAGGCTAAAGATGAAGTTAAGGCCAGATGATCGGTTAATGCACCATTCAGTCCGAGCTCCAGACCCTGACTATGTTGTTCGCCTTCCGCAACAAAATAGCGAAGTCCTGAAATCGGCTTGCTATATTGGTTGTCTTGGTGTAAATCAAATAGCGAGGCAGTCAATAAAAACTGCTTGATCTGTTGTTTTAGGCCAATTTCATATTGCTCTGAATAGATCGGCGCTAGAGTTTCAGCAGCATTCTCTGCAAACCAAGGCGCTGTCTTTCCATCTGACAAACCTTTGGCATAAGAGGCATACAGAGTTGTTGACTCTACCGGGCTATAACTCACTGCAAACTGTGGTAAAAATTTGCCTAAATCCGTATCACGAACTTTTATTACCTGCTTACCCTCTGCATCATAAGCATGTGCTTGTTCATCAAGCTCGATCCATTTTCCACCAATCAAAGTAGACCATTTCTCATTCCACTCAATACGATCTAAAACCGTAAAAGCAGTCTGTTCACTATCTAAAGCTTTAAAATAAGGACCTAGATTTCCTTCTTCTGGGATCCTGTCGTAGGTATCTTGGTAAATATTACCAACATAGTCTTCTGAATTTATGTACTGGTTTATACCGTTGTAACGATTTCTAGATTTATCGGTGTAAGTCAAATCAAAGTTAAGGTGATGTTGTACCCAATTGGTATCAATCACCCCATCCAATTTGACTTTAAATTGATTGGTTTTAAAGGTGTCATCCGGATTACGAAAATCATAAATATCATACTCGCCAGCTTTACCAAACGTGTTACAAGAATACTCTTCCAGACAGCCTTCCCGATAATAACCATAAGCAAAGCTTGAATAGTCATCAACTCTGGATTTACTGTGTGCTGCAACGAGTCCCAAGTTCCAGTCATCATTCAATGCATAGCTATATTTTAAACTGCTATTCAGACTATCGATCGTGACCGGTTTGCCCCAAGTCTGATAACCCAGCAATCGGTCCCATTTCACATTTTCTGGGACTTTACCATCCAGTAATTGATAACCTGGCACTGATCTTTGTTCGGAACGCTGTGCTTCAAGATCAAATTCCAATTTAGATTGCTCAGATGTTTTCCAATCTAAGGCCAATGCCGCTAAATAGCGTTCACCATCCACATGATCGACATAAGACTCCATCTGTTCATTCACCAGATTGATGCGATATCCGAATTGTTGCTCATCACCCCAAAAACCACCTAGATCAGTTGCCACTGAAAACTGTCCATGTTGATCAGCAGAGAATGTCAGGGCCTGGATATCTTTAGGTCGCTTTGTGACATAATTGACCACACCACCCGGGGTCGACATACCACTTTGAATCGCGGAAATGCCTTTTAAAATTTCCACACGTTCTTTGTTTTCAAGTGCAACATTTTGTTCACCACGAATCACATTGCCATTAATGAGGTAGCTTGATGCCAAATCGAGTGCAAAGCCACGCGAGACAAAGTTTGGATAATAGCCAATTGCAGCATAGCCCTCACCGATGGCTGCATCATTTTTTACCACATCGCTCAGCACACGAGCATGTTGTTCAGCAATGAGATCGGCAGTCAAGATAGAGACCGATGCAGGGAGTTTTTGCAGACTGTTCGTAGCAAATCCTTCAACATTCACTTTGGCACTCGAGTAAGGAATGCTTTGATCGGCGGTGATAACAATCGTGTCAAGCTGTTGCACAGCGTCTTCAGCATAAGTCAGCGGGGCTAAACACAGCTGCGACAGAATGATCATATTTAAAGATCGAGTTAATACATTCTGTTTGAGTTGACGAGTGTTCATACGAAACCTTATGTCTGTGAAGTGGGTGATGATGCTGGGTTTAGAGAGAGCATTGAGAAGATTGCAATTCATCTTGAATGAGCCGGGTTAAGGTCTGGGTAAATTGTTGACCTTGTTCGCCAAAGAACCAGTCCACATGACCGATAATCCAGTCGTAATAAGCAGCATCTGCATGTTGCTGGTTTTGAGTAATCCCAACAAAATACTCAAGCTCTGAAAAAGCGAAATCCAAATGCACGATTTTCAGTAGTTCTGGCAAAATACTAAAATCTTCTTGTGGATGTACTTCAGAAAAATAAGCATGTAGAAAGGCGGTTAAACCAGCTTCATCAATCTGAATATGTGGGCTCTGCTCTAATTCCAACCAATCAATGAAATTACGTTCAATCGTCACAGCCAGATCATAAAGTGCAGAGTTTCGGTCAGATAAACCAAAATCAATTACGGCAGTAATTTCAGCTTTGGCATCCGGCGCTGACCAAAACAGATTAGAAGCGTGTAAATCGTTATGGGTCCAAATTTTGCTTGCCTGTTGCAATACAGGCTGAATACGCTGGTGAACCTGTAAGATTCGATCTAAAAAGTAAGGATCTAAATTTTTATCGGCAAAATAACGGCTTAATTCTGAACTGTTTGCAATGCGCTGTTGAATGGCTGTAATGATATTTTCACTGTCTAAAAGCTGCTGATTGGAAACCAAATAAGATGCTGATCTGCCCTGCTGTTCGGGAAAATCCTGCATCGCCAGATGTAGTCTGGCCAGTAAAGCCCCTGCCTTGGCGGCATGTTCAGCATAGAAAAAAGGTTTCCAGGATTGCTGATCTGCATACAGATCTAAACCGGCTGCTTTTGCATAAACTTCATAGGTCCAGTCACCCAGCTCTAAAGCAGTCAGATCTTGATTTGACCTAATCAATGCTGCAACAGGAATTTCTTTGCTGGCTAAATGCTGAAGAACGGCATGCTCCTGTAAAATATCGTGGGCACGACGAAATGAACAATGACTGCGCTTGATCAAATACTGATGCGCGACTGCTTCATCCCTGCTCACAAAATCCTGCTCCACCTTGACCAGCGCCGCAGATGAAAATGGCCGGGGACTACACCACAAAATCTGAATATGACCTTGTAAACAGGAATAATGCTGCTGCAGGCTTTGTAATTCTGGATCAGAAATATGTGCCCAGTCTTTATGTTCCCAGGCATTGCCCATACCATGACCTAAATCATCAGTCATTGTGGTCATTATCAATATTCCTGAGCCAGATCATTATGTAATAATGGAAAATCATTGTTTAGGCGAACATGCAAATAGTATTTTTAAATACATTTAATATTGAAGACACGCCCTAAAATTAAGTGGTACATACCAGTATTAAATTGGAGGCAAGTTTAGCCTTTTAAAGGCTTTGTTGCACAAAGATTTGAAATGCAAAGCGCCCCTAATTGAGCCAAATTTAAGGCGTAACTTGGGTAAGTGGTCGACCTAATTCCGTAAATCTGTTGAGGACTGCTACACGTGCATGAATTTC
>NZ_VPCO01000003.1:0-84963 GCF_013418175.1 Acinetobacter sp. YH12200 | reverse complement strand
CATGTAACTGATTATTAGTTGAGATTTTCTCTGAGCTGAAATTGACTGCTGTTACGTCAGCTGCAGAAAATTGATAGCTTTTACTGATAGTTCTTTCTTTAATAGGAGGATCACCAAATTGGATAATATAATTTGCATCAGTCACTGCCTTAATTGTTACTAGACCAAATTTATGATGTTTGACTTGATCCCCAATATTTAATTCATGTTGAGCTGTTGTATCTCCTGATGAATGTGCAAAATCTTTAAGTAGAGATTCGATAAATTTTTGAGTTAAAGGAGAGGGTTCATTCAATAAACTTCGATCAAAGTCAAACAAGAAACGTGAAGGGATTTTATTCGATCCTCTTTCAGTAAGGCCTTCAGATTCAGTGATGTACAATAAGTCTTCAGCACGTGTGAAAGCAACATAAGCTAATCTACGATCTTCCTCTAGTTTGACTCTATCTGAAAGAGATTTTGCGTTTGGTAAAGATCCATCATTAAAATGAGGTAAAAAAACAGCTTTAAACTCTAGGCCTTTAGAAGAGTGGATGGTCATAATTTGGATTTCATCTTTTTCTTCATCTTCATCAGCTTCACGAGTATGTTTATTAAGAATATCGATGTATTCTGATAATGGTACATCTTGCTGCCTGCGAATTTCGAGTTGTAAAACTGAATCAATTAAATCTTCTACATTAATAATGCGTTGCTCGTTAGTACCTTCTCTCAAATAGTTGAGATATCCTGATGCTCTTAATACATTATGAATTAGGGTCGAAAGTTTTGTTGATGTTTTTTTACTTCGCATGAGTTCTATGACTTCAATATATTCTCCGGCCGAAGTTTTATTGAAATCAGGATCATTAGATTGTTGTAAGTATTTAAGAGCTTCGTAATAACTACAAAGTTTTAGATCTGAAGTCTGCTCAATTTTTTTTAATAAGATTTCTCCTACACGTCTTTTGGGTTCTTTAATACTTTTTAAAAATGATTCATTGCAATCATTTTCTATCATTTTGATATAAGCAATAGCGGTTTGAATTTCTTTTTTCGCATAGAACTTTATACCATCAGCAATGGTATAGGGAAATCCAGCTTTAACAAAAGCACTTTCAATTGGTTTTTTTGAACGATGTGAACGGACGATAACAGCAATATTCTTCCATGAATATGGAGTATTTTTACCTTTTGCTTGATATGTTTTTTCCTGAATGATTTTATTAATTTCATCAACAATAAATTGCATTTCTTGTTTATCTTTTTTGCAATGAAAATGTGTGACATCTTCACCTTTACCACGTTTAGGAATGCTCGATTTATCTATACGTATCTCATTTTTTGAAATGAGTTGATTTGAAACTTCAACAATTTGCTGAGTTGATCGATAATTCTCATAGAGCTGCAAATCTATAACATCAGGAAAGTTTTTATTAAAATCTAAAAAAACAGAAATGTCTCCACCCTTGAACGAGTAAATAGACTGATCAGGATCACCTACGACAAAAAGATTATGATGTTTACCTGTCAAATAAGAAATTAAAGTCTTTTCACGAAGGCTACTATCTTGAAATTCATCCACCATGATGTATTCAAGGCGAGTTTGCCATTTATCTAATACATAGGGATCAGTTTCAAACAAATATAAAGTAAACTCTAGTAAATCAAAGAAGTCATAGTTTGCATATTCTACTTGTCGAGCTAAATAATGACCTAAAACATCAGAATAACGTGAGATTTCATCTGCTAGGTATCGATAATTTGGTTGGGATAATAAATTGCTTAATTGGTGATTAAAGTTTAAGACGTTTTCTGCATAAGTATAATTACTTAATCCTGTCATTTTAGTGACATAAGGAAAATTTGATTTATATTGAAAAAGAGCCATTTGTAAAGATTTTAGTTCGCCATCTTTTATGGTGAGATTTAAATCTTTGTAAATATCTCTGAAGGTTTTTTCTAATTTATTATCATCGATAATCTCAAATTCTTTTTTTAAGTGTAGGCGATGAGCATCTTCACGAATAACTTTATAGCAAAAACCGTGATATGTACTAATTAAAGCACCTTCTAGATTGGTATTACTGATATCTCTAATGCGTTTTTTCATCTCATCAGCAGCTTTACGAGTAAAAGTAATACATAAAATATTATCAGGGCTTATACCATCAATGTCAGTTAGATAAAGATAGCGACTAACCAATGCGCGAGTCTTACCTGAACCAGCTCCTGCAGTTAAGCGAATATACCCTTCAGTGGTTTCAACGGCTTTGCGCTGTGATTCATTAAGTTCATCTAAAAAGCTAGTGTTCATTTTTAATTCTCCACCAAAGACGTATCAACAAAAGTATTCAATAAAACTTCTAATTCTTTGGAATGAATGGACTGTTGCATAGCCATGAGGCGAGTAATTTTCATTTTGCCATTTCGATAGATTTTAAAACTAGTATTGATATTATCTTTATGGATAAATAGCTGAAGTTCATATTCAAGAGGTTTAGTTGATAACAATTGAAAGCCATTCTGATTTAATTGACTTTGGATTTTAACTATTAATGTGTCGAAAGGTTTTTGAGGATCAAAGGCCTTATTATTAACAGGGCAATTAATTAAATAAGCATACTTTTTTGACCGTGTTAAAGCTGTATAGGTCCATTTAAATCCATTTAACGTTTTTAAGTCATTTTGAGGGCGAGCTAAATTAATATATACATTTTCCCATTCACCTCCTTGAGCTTTATGACAAGTCATAGCATAGCCAAAACGTAGATATAAGGCATTTATATAAGGATCATTTTGAATCGCTTTTTTATATTCAGGAGTACCACGTTTTAAATGAGGGTGGCGTTGTTTGAAATGAATAACTAAAGCTTGAAGCTCTTTAGTAGAAGTTTCGTTTTCTTCATTCCAAATTTTGTGATGTAAAACTTTACATTTGATACTAGCAAATGAATCTTCTTTTCTTAATTCAATATCCTGAAATTCTAAAGTGATAGGAATAGGACTTCCTTGTTTTTGAGGAATATTGATTGTAGAACTTTCTATAACTCCCAAATTTTCAATGATAAAAAAATCACCATTATAAAAATATTGAGAATTGATCCAAGAGTTTTTCATCAAAATAAGACGTTCTTTCTTTTCTAATTTTCTAGGTTTTAAGTTTAGAAGTTCTCTAAATTTAAGATTAATGTTATGAACATCTTTATTGGTATAAGATAAAAATATTGAGTTATTGCCATAATCCCATAGATATTTCGCTAAAGCATCATCCATATTTAAATGCTGAATTTCATCATAATCTATATCAATAGGAAGTTGTAAAAAATCCTTTTTTTCTAATTTATCCCTTAATGCCGTTGATGATTTTAAAATAGCACTGTCTCGAAGTTGGCGATGCACTTCGTTTAAGTGTATATGCTCTATATTGTTTGTCTCAAAATACTGTTGTAAATACTCTATATTGAGTACTTCAGCTTTCGATACATTAATAGGTGGAAGTTGGGATGGATCACCGACAAGGATTAGTTTACGATTTGAATTTAGTAAATCTAAGTGATCAGTTAAATCCTTAAATAGATTTCCAGAACCAAATTGGAGAAAGTCTTTTTCACTCGTTGCTTCATGTGAAAGCATGGAAGCCTCATCAATAATGACTACAGCCTTGTCTTCTACTTTTTCTTCTACTACTGAAAATTTTAAAATTTCAGGAATGTCTTGAGGTGATTCATCATCTTTTTTATACAAAAAAGAATGAATAGTGGTCGGAGCTATTTCAGTCTCTTCAAAAACATGATTTTGTAAATTGTGTGCTGCTCTACCCGTTGGCGCTAGTAAGTAATAGTCTAATTGGTGGCTATTTAAATACGTTACAATTTCTTTAATTAGAGAAGTTTTTCCAGTTCCTGCACTGCCAGTAATAATTAATACTTTTGAAGTAGTTGATGTCAAAAAATCTCTTATCTGATTTTGAATATGCATATTCTTAATTTTGAAAATGAAGTTTCGAATTAGTTTATGGTTAACGGTATATTTTGACTAGTCATTAACTCATTATTAGAAAAAAACAGCACCTATTAAGAAAGCAAATATTACAAGAAGGCTAATCATAATTATTTTTGTTGGGTTAATTGTCTGTTTAGTGTTCGGTTCGGCTGACGAGGGAATGGAAGGAGATTTTGAATGTGTATCTATGCGAGAAGGCAATTTCTGTGAATATGACAGACCTGTACCAGGAATACCAACAGTAGCCTGTTTCCCTTTTTTTGAAATATTGACAGATGCTCCTGGTTTTCCAATGGTTACACTGTTAAGCCCATTTTTAGAAATATTTAGCTTAATACCTGGAATAATTTTGATACTTTTTTTAAATCGGAATGACATGATTTCATCTAATAAAGTTTAAGTTTTAAGGATTTTATTCTATCGTGAATGAACAATCCGAACATTAAATAGCTGTAAAAATTCTAGTCCCTTTTTTATTGGATATAAATATTTGTTCAAACCTAAGGTTTTAGATATTTTGTACAAGCTACCGTACAAGCTACCGTACAAGCTACCGTACAAGCTACCGTACAAGCTACCGTACAAGCTACCGTACAAGCTACCGTACAAGCTACCGTACAAGCTACTTAAATTCCTAAAACAACCTGATATGGTTTAAATCCATCTAGTACAGCATCAGCAACAAGTTCAATAAATGCTTCGGTCTTTCCAGAAGCCATCCATTGATCCAATGCTTCATAGTAAGCTAAGCGATTTTCGACTGTAATAATGCAAGGAGGGTATCCAGCTTTGAGCAACTCAAGGTTCATCAAGAGACGCGATGTACGTCCATTGGCATCAATAAACGGATAAATGCCTACAAAATCCACATGTACTTTAGCAGCACGTTCAACAGGGTGAAGCTTATGTGCTTCTGTATTGTACCAATCCAATAGTGGAGCTATTTTTTTAATTAAAGATGTATAGTTGGGCAGCGTACTGTCCGAATGTAGAATGTTGACATTATTTGAAATGATGAGATGAATGTTAAAAATTTGTTCTGTTGAAAAGTTTTCTTTTTTACGAATGATGCTTTGAATGTAATTAATAGCTTTTCTTTGATTGATGACCTGTAAATGATCTTCTAGAGTTTTACCCCCTATAGCGATTCCTTCTAAAACAACTTTAGTTTCAAGTAGACTGAGCTTATTGCCTGAGATGGCATTCGAGTTGTAGATCAATCGAAGAAAAAGATCCTCTTCAATATTACTTGATGTAAAGTCTGACAAAGGTCTGCACTGATCTAGTCTATGTTTAAGATCATCTATGAGAGTAAACAAATATAAAATCTCGCTGTATTCATAACTTTGAAAACTCGTACTTTTAGAGTTTAATTAAACAAAACTTTATACGCTGTTTAGGGATCAAATGAAATATCAACCGCCTTATACGATCACCTCTAAAATTATTCACTTGATTGCACAAATTAGTGAATCAATAGGGCGTTTGACTGCATTAACTCAAATCCAAGATAGGCTTAAATTGCGAAAAGCCAATCGTATTCGAACGATTCAAGGGTCTTTAGCGATAGAAGGAAATACCTTGAGTACAGAGCAAATCACAGCGATCCTTAATGGTAAGCCTGTCACCGCTCCACCTAAAGAAGTTCAAGAGGTACGTAATGCCCTAAAGGCATATGAAGAAATTCAAGATTGGAATCCTGATCAAGAATCGCATTTGCTGAAAGCACATCAAATATTGATGACAGGACTGATTGATGAAATTGGACAGTATCGTCATGGCGGTGTTGGTGTGATGTCAGGGGATCGAGTCGTGCATATGGCTCCGCCTGCAAATCAAGTCCAGCGTTTAATGGGAGAATTATTGCACTGGTTAGCTGAAGGTAATGAGCACCCATTAATTCAGAGTTCAGTATTTCATTATGAATTTGAGTTTATACATCCATTTGCTGATGGCAATGGGCGGATGGGGCGTTTATGGCAAACTTTAATCTTAAGCCAGTGGAATCGTATTTTTCTCAACATCCCTGTAGAAAGCTTGATTTATCAAAACCAAAAAGCTTATTACGATGCATTGCAAGCGAGCACAGATCGTTCAGATTCTGCACCTTTTATTGAGTTTATTTTGCAGATGATTCTAGATGCAATACTTAGTTCTGATGCCAGCGATCAAGATATCGCTCAAGCTAGCGTACAAGTTAGCGATCAAGTTAAACGTCTCATCCAGAATATGGAGCAGAAAGAATATAGCTTAACTGAGCTTATGGCTCTATTGGACTTGTCCCATCGAGCCACATTCCAAAAAAATTATTTAACTCCAGCATTAGAAGCAGGTGTGATTGAACGTACCCTTCCTGATAAGCCTAAGAGTCCTAAGCAAAAGTACAAATTAAAAAATTGAACTGTACTGAAGTTGATGTGATTATTAATATCATAATGAGCTAATTGAAATGTTATAACATTGCATTTATTTCTAGGTGTAATTTGCTGCTATAATGCCGTACGCCACTTCAAATCCTGAATTCGGATTTGAACAAGATTTTAAAGTGATTCAATGCACTAAATCTAATTTGGGTCAAAATTGGGTCAATGAATTTTTTTATTCAATAAAAGAGCTTTAAAATGAATGAGTTAGGTTTTGAGTTCAATTGACGCCACCTCCACCAAATTTATAAATTCACATGACGTTATATAATGACTTATGAATTGGAAAGCCCAGATCTATAAAGGATTCAGGGCTTTTTTACGGGTACTTATAACGAATTATAAATATCTACAGCATTGCTTATCATGTATCACACTTTGTGTCATTCAATAATTATTGAAACCGCAGTGATACAAAAATGAAAAGATCCGATATTAAAAAGTGGCCGCTATCAGATACCATATTAGCTAATCTGGAACCTGAATCAAAAGAGTATCGGGAGCTGGACGGCGAAGGCTTATATTCCCGTGTAAAGCCTGATAGTAAAAAAGCGTGGTTATTCAGATACAAGAAGGCAAATGGCAAATGGTCGCGGCTTGGCATCGGTACTTATCCTGAATTGTCGGGAGCTGGCGCACGTAAAAAGGCCAGAGAAATCATTAAGGATATTTCACACGGCGATAATCCAATCATCACCAAGCAAGAACGTAAACGGCAAGAACTAGAACAGCACAATGCCACCTTTGAAGTTCTGGCCCGTGAATGGTTAGACACCAAAGCGAATACTTGGGTGCAGGACACGATGACCAGAAATAAAAGTGCATTGGAAAAACATGTATTTCCTGTTTTTGGCAAACGCCAGTACCTGCAGGACAGGACAAATATGATGCAATGGTATGCCAGCCATTTAGAAGAAATTGCAGATCAGAGCATTATCCAATTTAAAAAGGCTTGTGGCCCGACATCAGCCAAAACTTAAAAAGCAGATTAAAGATGAAGGTATTGATCTAATTACCTTATCATGGAAAGAACATGGGGCTTGTTCAATTATCCGTATCAAATGAATCTCATTTAAAACAACGCAATAAAATAGAAACCTTATTAAACCTGTTATAGGGGCAATACAATTTAGTAAAAATTAAAGCCCCTAATATTAATGGTTTTTTATGTGAGATCTATATCTCACTATGTGCATATAAATTGAGCCACCGAAATCATTCAGCAATTCAAATTATGGAGTCATTGGCTTAAACATGATTCATGTAATGATGATTATTTTGACTAAATCGTTATATGGGAAAATTCAAATAAAACATGAAACAATTTGTTAGTTTTTGTTAAATAATATTTGTCCATTGTTAAGGTTATATTAACTATCTAATTTTATTAAAAAAAAATCAAATAAATAGTTTGAAAGTAAAAAAAACTGTCTAGAATGTTGCAAAAGAAACTCAAAATATGGGGTGTGTCTTGATTCATAATCAGGATAAAGTAGTGTGGAATTTAGCATCCGGAACTTGGGTTCAAGATGACAAAGTCGGTTATACCTTAAAAAATACGCCGAATTTAAGAATTGCAGATCATGTGAATCCTCACTTTGTTAAGCAATTACTTAATTTGCCAAGTTTGGGTGCGAAAATGTATCCTTCTGAATTTTTGTATGATCCTGAAACGGGTAAGCGTCTAGAAAAAGCAAAAATCAATTCAGATTCATATTGGCTTGCACCTTATGGGCAAAGTTTACATTATGATGATGGTCGTCAATATGTGGATAATCACGGCTTGCAATTGAGTAGCCAACTCAAAGAATTAGAACGTAAACCTGATGTCAGTAATGATGCGCTACTGAAAATTAAAATGCCGCCAAGAGGAATTTTTGAATTTGTGTCTATTAAAACAGGTACAGATATTCCTCAGCTAATAGCATTGAATAAAGTAAATGGAAGTCTATCAATTTGGAGCCAATATAATAATGAATGGCTAGATTTAAGTAATCAAGGTCCGCGTTTAGAGCGCTGCCCAGAACCAATAGAAGAATATTTACACCTTTTAGGTGTTATGAGTGCAGATGGAACACCTCATTTATATATTCCGACTAAAGCTGGTTTGGCACGAGTTATTATTGATGGGTTATCGTTGAGATATCAGACGCAGTATGTGACTGAACATAATCCATGTTTGGGTATGCCTGTATATTGGAATAAAAAAATATTACAACCAATGTTGATCAATAATCAGCTGCAGGTTGTTGATGTACTTACTCGGCAGACATCAGTAGTAGTAAATAATCCAGCATCAGAAATTTATTTTGAAAAAGTAGTGTATGACAATAGACGTATTATTTGGATTGGTAAATCAGGCCAGTTGATTTTAAAATTTGAGGGGCTTGATAATCAAGAGCTAAGGGTCGTTTACGAGATGTGGATACCAGGATATAAGCCTGATTTTCGTTTTGGCGCACCTTATGATGATAGAAAAGGTAATTTCTACCAATTCTGTACAAGTCAGAATGCTGAGAAAGGACCTTGGTGTTATATCGAGCTCGATGCAGAAAAACCACATGTACAACCTTCTTTATTTCGTTTTACCACTGGCTTTTCAAAATTCTACCTGGGTGACAAACTTGACGTAAAAGATATTTGGAAAGAAAAAGTTGGTGTTGAACCAACACATCGTTTTACGGTTCCACTTATTGAGGATGAAAAGCACCAACTAATTTTAGGTTTTAGTTTTGATACAGATACAAATATAGGTATTGAGCAGAAACTTGCAGATGAGTCTAAACAGGATATTATGCTATTTATAGATACGCATGATGGGCTCATAGATTTTCATCGTGTTCAAGTTGAAAAGCCGTTGCAGTCAAGATTCTTTATTCATCAAAACATTTTGTATTTTTATAACCCTAGCTTAACTGAAATCTTAGGCTGGGAGCTTGCTGCATGAAGAAAATAGGATTAATGGCTTTAGTTAGCCTTATATCATCTTTGACTTGTGCAGGACAACATGCATTTTTAGTCCAAAACTCTGGTTGGATGGAACCCTTTTACCAAGATCAAAACTCGCAATTAAAACCACTTGTAAATGCTGTGGTTCAAACCGTCACGCAACCGAGTGACACTATTGCGGTAGCAATGTTTAACCAAAGCAATGCTGTGTCTAAATCACCTACGGTGATTTATCAAGGCGCCGGTAAACAAAATATTAGTCAGCAATTAAGCCAACAGAGCATCGCGAAAAAATCTGATAAAGCCTATGCAGATACCGATTTTAAAGAAGCTGTCGTTGCCACGATTACAGGTCCATTTGCGAAAAAGTCAGGCATTATTTGGATTTTTACTAACAATAAAAATAGTCCAAATAATGATGCGGCTACGGCTGAGCGCAATAAAGAATTCTATGAGCTGGTACATTTAGATCCTGCCATTAACAAAGTTATGGCATATCCATTAAAAATGCCTGTGCAAGGACAACATTTTAATGCATCTGGCTTAATGGTTTATGCCCTGGCTTATGGTGATCAGGCTGAAACTGAATTAAATCATTTGGTTCAATCAGGTCAAATGGAAAAGGTTTTCACCCAGCAACCTGCATTGTTAAAACCTTTAGACAAAGAACCAGTTCAACTCATTCCAACAGGTGTGAAAAACTCGTCTACGATTCATGCTTCTTTAGCATCTGATCAAAAAACCTTGGTTTTTAATTTAGAACCTAAAGATGTTATTCCTGAACTGAAGCTAACAGCAGATCTAAAAAACAAATTTTATCCTTACAACATTGCTGCAACACGCGTTGAAGCAAAGTTGAGATTGGCCAATGGTATGCAAGCACCGATTCAGATTTCTGAATCAGATATTCGTTTGATGACCAAAGACAACACGAAGCTAGAATTTCAAGTGCCAATTCCTTCGCATTTAATTGTGTCTCCATGGTCTTGGGAAGTGTTTAAGGCAATGGGTAAGGCAGTTACGATTCCTGCCAATATTGACGTGACTCTGTATGAGCAGAAGCTGAGCTTATCTGAAGATTTTAAACAGAATTTGCAAAATTTATTTCCTGGTGACCCCTTATCGGATGTCTTTGTTGCACCACAAAGTATTCAGTCTTCCACAGCCACAATTCCTGTGCAATTCCGTTTGCAATATCCATTATGGCCAGTTGTAGTCATGATTGCAGGGGTTTTATTGGCACTTGTATTCGGCATTTTGGCTTTGGCATTGAGTTCAAAACGTAAAAAATACGATGTTTGGGTTAATGGCTTGAAAAAACAAACCATCCAATTAAAACCATTTTCCAAGATGAGTGTTTATGGTGATTCAGGGGAAGAAATTGCGATTGTGAAACGTGGTATTTCAGACGCATCTGTTCAAGTTATAGATAAAAAATTTAGTGTAATACTTCGTTAAATAGTAAGTTTAATAAACATCCAGGGGGATATATGTCAGAGTCAAATACAAATAACGGTTTTGTTTTACCAACAGCAGATGAACAAGCTCAAACTGAAACAGCTACAGTAGCGCAAACTGTTCAAGCAGTGAATGTTCCAACAGTTCAAGAAGAAACTGGTTCTCGCGATCTCATGATTGCTGGAGGAATTATCGTTGTTCTTCTCATCGCTTTCTTTTTTGCAAAACGTGGTTTCAGCAATAGTTTGGTAAAAAAACGTATTTCTCCGAGCAAAGCAAGTATGGCAGGTTGGTGGTTATTTATTTTCCTTGCTGCAGTTGCCATTGGTGCAGTCTTGGCAGCAGTCAATCCAGTGAAATTCTTATCTCTGCTTATTTTGGGGCCATTAGGTGTTGTTGCATTGCTAAGTGCTGTCCTGGCATTCACATCAAGCCGTGCTTAAGCACTGAATATAAGTTAAGTAATTAAAAAATAAGCAAAAATAGGGGAAGAAAATGACGGAAACGCAAAATGTCAACACAGGCACTGCAGCCAAAGCAGCAGAGCAGACCGTAAAACTCCGCCCAACACTTTATATTGGTGTCGGTGGTACAGGTATGGAAGTGATGATGCGTGTACGTCGTCGTATTCTAAATGCAAGTTGGGGCAGTGATAATGTTCGCTTAGAAAACTTATCACAGTTTCCAATTGCACAATTTATGCATTTTGACTTAGATCAGGGTGCAATTATTGATAGTGGCCGTGCACAAACTGAAGATTTGCAATATAACTTAGTCAAGTTTACGGATGATGAAAAAATTGTAGAGTCTTTTGATATTGAGAAATATAGCCGTGATGATGCATCACTGAGTCGTTATCCTCATATTCAAAATTGGTTACCGTTAACACCGAGAAAAATTCGTGAATTAGGCATTGATCCTGCAAAAGGTGCGGGACAGATTCGATCTGTATCACGTTTATATTTCTTTGATAAATATCCAAAAACACGTGACAAAATTCGCTCAAAATTAAATACATTAAAAGCAGGTTTATCACGCGATGACATGCTGAGAAAATTAAATCTACAGCTGGATACAAGTAAATTCCGTATCGTGGTTTTGGGTTCTGTGGCGGGTGGTACAGGATCAGGTTCATTTTTGGATATGGGGTGGTTATCTAAATGGGTAGCAAGCAACGAAGTTGAAGCTGCTGATGTAGAGTTGATGTTGTTCTTACCGACGGGTTATTCAAGTGCCAATAAAGCACGTACTGAGGCCAATGCTTATGCAGCGTTGATGGAAGTTGAATCTGCAATGGTTGGGCATTCAAAGTATGTTGAAAAATGGGATGATTATGATCGTCCACAGCTTGCATCGAAGCCGTATGATGAAGTTCATTTAATTGATTCCGGTAACCTCGCACGCCAGCATACGGACAATATGAATGACGTGTATTCAATGATTGCGGATACTTTGTTCGAGGATTTTCGTTCTGCTGACTTTGCCAACCGTAAACGTTCGGTTGCAGTAAATCAACGTCAACATAAAATTCATATGTTTGCACCACCTGTACCAACAGGGCGTTTTGGTGACATGAAATTGAATTATTCATGTGCATATTCAGCATTTGGTCAATCGACTTTGGACACACTTGGTCGTGCTCGCTATGATGAATATGCGTACAGTTTGGCAGCGGACATGCTTAAAGCCTTCTTTGGTGTAGCAAGCGCAAATCCTGCTGCTAACCGGGCGAGTGAAAAAAAGCGTGATGCATTCATGGCCGAAAATATGAATCTCAATTTGGTGCCATTTAATAACCTTCCTGAGTTTTCAGCTGCGACATTAAAAAATCCAGAAATTCGTGAGTTAAATACCGAATTTATGGATTTAGAAATTGTAGATATTTTATTACGCTCAGGTCAGAACGGTGTCGAAGTAGATATCGCAGAAGAAACACGTCAGCGTGTTAGTCAGCGTATTAGTGAAATCAGTATTATTGATCGTGAACAGTGGGCAAATGAAGTCCGCAAAACAATGCAAAGCTTAATGCGTGATGTCATTCGTAATACAGATGCTATGGCAGATACAGCTGAAGATCGTGTCATGCGACGTCGAAAAGCATTATTTGAAAGTCTCAAAAAAGATATTGAAAGCCGTTTATATTTATATTTAGATAATCACGAACAAGGTGGTTTCGAATATGTGATTTCGCTAGTCGAACAAATTAAAGACCGTATTGAAAATGCTAACTCAGGTATTACATTACAGCTCAAAAATTCAGCCAATCGTTATACTGCGATTAAAGATGCCTTATTGACTTATGAATATGAAAAGCAACTGAAAGATTTAGAAGAAACAAAGGGTAAAGGGCTTTTAGCTATATTTGGTGGTGGGAATAAAGAAGAGCAAGCTCGTGCAGTGTTGGATAACCTGCGTAAAGATATCGCAAATATTCTTTCTTTCCACCTGCGTGCAAAAGCAGCTTTAGAAGCCATTGAACTGATGCAAGATATTTCAAACTGGTTAGGTAACAGTTTGGGTGTGGATGAAAGTGGAAAAACAATTTGGAATGGTGTGATGGGTGACCTGCAAAGTGGTCAAGAGTCTGTCATAGATATGATGAAACGTCTTGATCACGATCGCGAAGTGATTCATCAACAAATTCGTACCAAGCATGCAACTTTACAAATTATTGAAACTGACGATGTAAAAGAGCGTGAAATAGATCCTCGTTTAATGTGTGAATGGGCGGCTGAAGCATTTAAGGATTTTGGTGGTTCAAAAGAGCTATTTAAAATTCTTGTTGACCCGGATCAGCAAACACCATTATTGCTTAAAATTATTCGCATGGCAGAGCGTCGTCTAGTTATTTTTGAACAAAATGATCAAGAAGAAGATGCATTGTATAAAGCACTTGAAAATATGAGTGTAGTTGAACGTCAGAATGTATTTACTGAGTGGTTACAGCGTGCCATGCCTTGGGTTGATGCCAAAATGGGCGGTGATTTCACCCCACCACCAGACCGTTTCAAATGTTTTATCGGTGTGAATGGTGCAGATCAATTTAGCAAAAAGTACAAACATGAACTGACGGGATGTATTCCAAGTGGTTTAGGCTTAAATGCTCAAGCATTGTCGATTGTCGAAACCGGAGAACCTGGTCGAGCAGTCTGCTATGTCGAGCTATCAGGTATTCCTCTTACGATTTTACGGGGTATTGAGACTTGGCGTACTAGTTACCGTAAAGAAAGTGAAAGAACACCACTACATACGCATATTGACTCAACACGATTCAAGCATCCATATGCACCAACACCTGATGAATTAAACAGCTTGGCTGATGATTTTAAATGCTACTTAAAAGCAGTGATGTTGGGTGTTTTAAAGCGTTGTGACGTTCCAGGCTTGATTCCAAGTGGGCAGTATGAATTTGCGGTCGCACGTGGCGATGTGCGTCGCTTAGGCAATGAACGTGGTTTCCGTTTAAATGGTTTACCTCAGACTTACCGTGATAACATTTATGATCAAGTGCAGCAGAAATTTAAATCACTCAGTGATGCAAATTTAACAATGCTAATTGCATTAGTTGATCATTATGAACGAGAGATTTATACCCCTCGTCTTGTTCAAAATGAAACGGGTGCGCAAGTTGAACATGTCGGTTTTGCATGTGCTATTGCAAAAGAATTAAAGAAAGAGCTGATCGAATTAGCTGAGCGTAAGGAAATTCCTCAAGAATTGATCGAGCGTGCATATGAATTAACTGAATATCGCGAAGAAATGGAAAAATGGGCTGAAGTACTCAAAGATTCAGATGAAGATGCATATCAGGATGAAATTCGCGAACCAAATAAAGGTCGACGCCTGAAGTGGGTGATGAATATGTCACCAAGTATCCTACAAATACATGAACAACTTCTTGTGAAAAATAGCATGGCAGATGTAGTACCAATAGCGACATTTGCGATGCCTGGTATGACACCTCCACCTACTCCAGGCGCAATGCCACCCCCAATTTTGCAGCAACCCCAGTATCAATATCATATTGCGATCAATGGGCAAAACTTTGGACCATACCCTCATTCAAAAGTAGTTGAAATGTTGCAGCAGCAACAGATTAACTCTGCAACGATGGTATGGCGTGAAGGTTTAGCTAATTGGATCGCAATTGCCCAATGCCCTGAGCTTGCAATACCTGTGCCGCCACCAATTCCTAGTATCCCGCCAATTTTACAATAATTGCTCATGCAGTATTGTCCTTGAAAAAGGGCAATACTGCCAACGCTCAACACAAAAAAGAAGTAATAGGTTAAATAACATGGCTAAGCAGAACGAAGAGATGGTTTGTATTGAATGTCAGCAGAAGCTACAGCTCAAGGTAAAATATTGTCCTTTTTGTGGTACTTTGCATGACGTTCAACTCCAAACTCCGCCTGTAGAGTCAAAGGAAATACCAATCATTCCAAGAGAGTCATTGAGTGAAAATCAAGATTCAATTGGAAGTCAAAGCCAAAATGAAGCTCAAATCGAAGAAAAATCAAACTCATCGGTTGTAGTTAAACACATCACAAAGCAGGGCAATAAAGAGCTAGTGGGTGTCATCATTGTTGGTTCGACCCTTGAAAACATGCGAACTTATGATCGTTACGCCTTTAAAAAAAATGAAGGAATTTTTGTACGTTTAAAGCATCTAGCAAATATTCCAAATGAATATTTAAGTTTGGAACAATATCAACTCAAGTTTCAAAGTGATCTGTCAGTCTTAGATGCTGAACCAGATGAGCCTCTTGAACCGATACAGCCTGCGGCTCCAATCGTAACCCCTCCACAACTACCATCAACCAGTCAACCTACACTGTTAGATTCACCACAGCAAAAAACCTCGAGTTTTAAATATATTGCGATTGCCTTTATCGTACTTTTGATGGTGATCTTTTTCTTGTTTAGTGGTAAAGAAAATATACAAGAAGAAGTGTCTATAGACGAAGAGGCACAGGTTGATCCTTGTGAAAATGTAAATGCAGAAATTAGTAGCTTTTTGAGTGAAAAAATGCCGACACGTGCATTGAGTATCATCAAACTCAACCAGGCAGAATGTAAAATTAATGCAAGTTTTGTGCAGTTGGTTGTATCTGCAGAAGCGCAAGCCACCTCTGCAAAAGAGAAACTCACTTTAGCAAAAGAGTATTTGCAAGCTGGAAACTTGGAGTTAGCACATCAGACATTGCTTGCTGCATTAGAACTTGATGCGGAACTTGTAGGTGGCCTAGAGCTGTTGCCACAGATCGAATCGATGATTGAAGAATTTAATCTTCAACAAGAAGAAGAGCTGGAAGCATCTATAGAAAGTGAAACTATACAAAATGAAGTTGAAAATTTTCCACAGCAAAATATGCATCAAGAAGTTGAGCAAGCACAGCGTTTAGCACAAGCAGAGCGTGAGCGTGCAGATGCACAACGCCAGGCAGAACAGGCTCAAATAGAACGTCAGAAAGCTGAAGAGGCTGCACGTAAACTAGCAGCAGAAGCAGCACGTCGTCAGAATGAAGCACGTTTTGATTCTCAGCTCAGTCGTGCAGAGCGTGCATTAAATGCAAATAACTACGGTTTGGCTAAATCTTTGGCTCGAGAAGTATTGTCTGCTTCTCCGAGTAATGGTCAAGCAAAACGTATTTTACGTCAGGCTGAAGCAGGTGAATCAGCAGCCTTTGACGATATGGTAATTCAATAATCATTTTATACTTTAAGAGGGAAATTTAATGAAAAAGACAATATCTGTTGCTATGTTGAGCTCAGCTTTAGTTATTTCAGGTTGTGCGAGTACAGGGGGATTGGCAACGTCAGCCAATGGGGGATGTAATACGGGAATGTCTACAGCAGTAGGCGCACTACTTGGTGCAGCAATTGGGGCATCTGTGGGTGATAGTAGTTATGCTGCAACAGGTGCTGCTATTGGCGGTGCGGTTTTTGCAGCAGGATGCTTAATGATTAATGCCCACACCATTCAGAAAAAATCAGCTGCTGAAGTTGAAACGGCATATAAGAAAGCCAATAAAGGGAAATTGCCTCAAACAACAAGGGTTCAACAGTATTCTACTGTTATTTTACCTAATCAAACTGTGGCAGCGAACCAAAATATTACAGTAAAATCAGATTTGACTGTTGTAGAAGGTGTTGCTGATCCTCTTCAGCGTGTCCAAGAAAAATTAGTTCTAAAAGATGCAAATGGAAAAGTGATACGTGAATTGGTGAAAGATGTTCAGGTTTCAACAGCCCAAGGCTATAGTTCTGGCGATTTTGAAAATTCATTCAGTTGGAAGTTTCCTTCGAGTGTATCAAAAGGACAATACTTACTTGATACTGAATTACTCGTGAATGGTAAAAAAGTCGCAAACAATACTCGTACGATCACATTAGTCTAAAATCTCTTAGAAATCCCAATATGTATTGATACATATTGGGATTTTTACTGTAGCCAATATTTTGAGAACTTCATGAAATTAAAAATGTTGCTGTTAGGCAGTATTGTTATGCTGAATGGTTGTGCAATTATGTCTAAAAATGAGTGTTTATCTGCCAATTGGGGTTTAATTGGTCAGAATGATGGTTATAACGGTAATGGTTCATTCATGCAAAAGCGTACTCAAGCATGTATGAAACACAACGCTATTTTAGACACAGAAGCCTATACCACTGGTTATAAAAAAGGTCTAAAAAATTATTGCAATCCACAAACTATTTTTGATTACGCATTACAAGGTAGAGGAACATATCAGAGTTGCCCAATGGAAATGCAAAATAACTTACGACCTTATTACAATGTGGCGAATAAGTTTTATGTGGCGAATAAAAATTTAAAATCGATTGAAGATACAATTGCGACAGCAAAATCTAATATGTATAACTCTGATCTTAAGGAAGAATCACGAAAGTATTATCGTGAAAAATATAACGAAGCTAGCAATAAGTTGGGGCAAGTTCAGCGTGAATATAATATGGCAGAACGAGAAATTCTGCAATTCAAGCGAACGGCAAGTTTTGAATAATAAGAGTTAGTTATAAGATTGAAAAATATAGTTTCTCAGATAGCTAGAAACTGTATTTGCTTATTTCAAAGATTAATTTAACCCTCATCCTGTTTAAGCCAATGACTTTATAATTTGAATGGTTGGCTTATTTCGATGGGTTAATTGGTATGCACATAACGAAGCATAGATGCCAGTTAAAGACCCTGAAATACTCCGAGCTTTACTCGTCACTAAATTATAGTGTCCTTTCAATAGGCTGAATAATGTTTCTATTTTGCTGGGCTTTTTTAAGTAAAATCCCTAGGTACCATGAAGGCAGATCCGCGTGATTTAAACTGGCAGAAAGTTAATCAGGAAATCCGGTTGGCGCCTTTGGGCGAAAGCCTGTCGCAACGTGATCAGTTATTGGGTAAAATTATTAAATCAATCATTCATTAAACAGGCTAAATCAACGATGTTTTAGCCTGTTTTTGATGCTATCCAGATCTTTGACATGGCGGTCGCTTCATACAGCGGACTTTTAGCTCATTCATTCAAATGTTGCAGCTGCCATAGATCACTTTAGCTGAAATCGATAAGTGCTGGCTAAACATGCTCAGGAATCCAACATTTCATTTAAACTCAACAAAATATCTATAAATCTATGCAGGAACCTGTTGTAAATTAGACACTCGAAGAAAATAAATAAAGCGTTATCTTTCTTATTCAATATTCGATGCATCAACCGGAGATTCTCAGTTGCGCGCTGCCCGCTATAAAATTTTGCTCATCATCTTATTGTTACTGGCAGTCGGTTTTGCTCTGTTCCGCTGGTGGCAGGGGCCGGTTCTACCAAGCTATACCTTGAACACCATGCCGCTGATACAAAATGTAGTGGCCACCGGACGCGTGGCGACAGTCTCGCGTGCTCAGGTGGGCAGTGAAATTAGTGGCGTAGTACTTGAGCGGCGGGTCACGGAAGGAGATCAGGTGAAACCTGGTGATCTCTTGGTGGTGCTGAAATCGGATGAATTACTGGCCCAAGTACGACAGGCTGAACTGGCACTGACTGAATTGGCCACCAGCAGACGACCACAGGCGACAGCAGAACTGGCCAGTGCCAAAGCACAACTGGAACAGGCCAGTCGTGAAGCAGCACGGAGACGTAATGCCGAAGCGGGTATCCTGTCGGCTGAAGAAATAGAACAGGCCTTAGAGGCAGAAAGAGTTGCCCGCAACAATTATGAAACCGTTCGTCTAAAAGCAGCGGCATTGTCTACGGGACAAGTTGAAGAAGCATCGCTTCGGGAACAGCTGGCAGTGGCGCAGGCGCAACTGGCAAAAACCAGAATTCGGGCTGCGGTCGCAGGTACAGTACTGACACGGGATGTCGAGCCAGGCGATCTGGTTCAACCAGGACAAACCTTATTTACCATTGCCTTAACGGGCAATACAGAAATCCGGGTGCCACTCGATGAACGGAATTTACCGCAACTGGCCTTAGGGCAAAATGCCACCGTGATTAGCGATGCTTATCCGGATCAGTCTTTTCCGGCCCGCATTAACTTTATTGCACCGAGCATTGATCCGCAGCGGGGCACGGTAGAGGTCAGATTAACCGTCAACCCGGTGCCAGATTTTCTGCGTCAGGACATGACCGTATCGGTCAATGTCGAGACAGATAAACGGGAGCGGGCACTGGCTATTCCGAACGATGCGCTTAGCAATATTAAAGGCAATAAGGCAGTGGTCGTGTTGGTACGTGATAGAAAAATCCAGCGCCAACCGGTGACTTTAGGTTTACGGGGTCTGGCCATGTCAGAAGTAACTTCAGGTTTGAGTGAGGGTGATCAGGTGCTGGCCAATGCCGAATCGTTACTGGAAGAGGGTGCGAGAGTCCGTCTCAAGCCACAAGATAGCTCATTGATGAGCTCGACTGACGCGACCGATAGCAAGAATGAATTACCGGTGAAATTCGATTGAAAAACTTTTTCGAGCGGCTTTGGATCGAATGGAAAATCGCGATCAGTTTTTTGCGCGAAGGTCGCGCGCAGTCCATTATGATCACGGTGGGCGTCGCCGTTGGTGTGGCGGTGATTGTGTTTATCACGGCCCTGATTCAGGGGCTACAGGCCAATATTGTCGAACGTACATTAGGTACACAGGCACATATCCGTCTGCTCTCACCCGATGAAGTCAACCGGATTGTGCCGCCGCCTGCCGGGACGGTGCAATTGTTACAGGAAGATAAACGCGCACAACGACTGCGTTCCATCAATAATTGGCAGCAGATTACCGAAACACTGGATCAGTTGCCGATATTAACTGCTGTGTCGCCTGTGGTCTCCGGGCCGGCCTTTGTACAACGCGGTGATGCGATTGAATCCGTGGCCTTGGTCGGAATGGATCTGGAGCGTTATCAGCAGATCATTCCATTGAAAGAATATTTAACCAGTGGTCAATTACGTGTTGGCGCGGACGATGTACTGATCGGCAGTCAGTTGGCCAAAGATCTGGGGGTTCAGGTCGGTAGCAAATTGCGACTGGATACCGGTCAGCAAAACAGTGCCTTGGTAAATATTGCCGGCATATTTGAACTGGGCGTGCGTGAACTGGATGCGCGTTATGTTTATCTGGACTTGAAACAGGCACAGTCTTTACTCGGCCTGCCCGGTGGTGTAACTGTCATTGATCTGACCATTAACGATATTTTTGAGGCTGATGAAATTGCGGCCCAAGTGGGGCGCCTGACCTCATTAAAGGCTGAAAGCTGGATTTCAACCAATGCACAGCTGATGAATGCGATTACTGCACAGAGCCTGTCTACCAATATGATTATTGTTTTTGTTGCCATTTCAGTGGCTTTTGGCATTGCCAGTGTCATGTCCGTCAGCGTGGTACAGCGCACCCGGGAAATTGGTATTTTGCGTGCGACAGGCGCCACCCAGTCACAAATTTTAAGAATTTTCCTGTTTCAGGGGGCCATATTTGGTCTGCTGGGTTCGGTCGTTGGCAGTGCAGCCAGTTATGGTCTGGTCTGGGTATTTAATAATTTTGGCCCCGGATTATTTTATATCCCGATTTCGATCGAGCTGGTACTTCTGGCTTTATTGTTGGCGACATTAACAGGGGTATTGGCCGCTGCAGTACCATCACGCCGGGCAGCGGCACTCGATCCGGTGGAGGCGATTCGTCATGTCTGAACCATCTCAAGAAGTCCTGCGTTTAGAAGCGCTGCACAAATCTTATAATATTGGTCAGCCCAATGAAATTGAGGTCTTGCATGGTATTGATCTGTGTATTGAACGCCAGGATTTTGCTGCTCTGATTGGGCCTTCTGGCTCCGGAAAAAGTACGCTATTGAATATTCTGGGATTGCTGGATCAGCCGAGTAGTGGCGAGCTGTATTTGCTGGGACAGCCGACCAGTGCCATGGATGATCGTGGCCGGACTGCGTTACGTGGCAATAGTATTGGATTTGTATTTCAGTTCCATCACCTGATTCAGGCATTTACTGCACTGGATAATATTTTAATGCCCTTGATGATGACGCGAGGCAAACCCGGACAGCAAGGCTTACAACGGGCACGGGATTTGCTGGCTGCAGTGGGGCTGGAAAAGTTTGCTGATCGTAAACCGAACGAGCTTTCCGGTGGGCAGCAACAGCGGATTGCGATTGCGCGGGCTTTGATTACAGAGCCAGCCTTACTTCTGGCCGATGAGCCTACCGGTAATCTGGATACGCAGACCGCCGCCGACATGTTTGAGCTGTTTCGTAAAGTGCATCGTGAACGCGACTGCGCCGTTCTGCTGGTGACACATGACCCGCGCCTATCCGCCACCTGTGATCGAACCATTAATCTGGTCGATGGCCGGATTGAAAGTGATTCCCATACGGTTCATCCAATTGAAACTTAGACAATATTTCAAATATTAGATTGATCCGATCCAGATTATTTCTTTATTAGTCACAGCTGACTAGGGCTGAAACCAGAGAGCTTAGCATGCATTGGATTTGAGCCTATAATCATCTTCCATCAAATAAGTTAAACAGACTAGAACTTGAATAATATTTAATTAAATATAATATCAAAATATATAGTGATGAAAGTGAAATATGATGCATGACTTCCTGAGCGCTTTTCTCGGTGGTTTACTTCTTGGTGTTTCAGTGGTCGGCTATCTGTATATTCATGGCCGGATCGCGGGCATTAGTGGTCTGATTGGACAGGTACTTAATCCTAAAAGCATTTTCAAGACGCCAGCTCTGTGGTTTTTATTGGGTCTCATCATCATTCCATTTGCTTATGGACGATGTATACAACCTGAAATCGAACTGAATACCAGTCCCTGGATGATGATCATTGCAGGTTTACTGGTCGGTTTTGGCACCCGTTTAGGCTCGGGATGTACCAGTGGCCATGGGATTTGTGGCATCAGCCGTTTATCTAGACGTTCAATCTTGGCTACAGCCGTATTTATGTGGGCTGGATTTATGACAGTTTATGTGATTCGTCACCTGATTGGAGTGCGCTAAAATGAAAAATCTGCTGGCATTTTTATGGGGTGGTTTATTCTCAGTTGGCTTGATGATTTCCGGTATGGCCAATCCTGAAAAGGTTCTGGATTTTCTGGATGTTTTTGGCGACTGGGATCCGAGTCTGGCCTTTGTGATGCTGGGCGCGATTATGGTCGCCTTTATTCCTTTTCAGAAAGCCACGCGAAATCCGGTAGCTAAAACTGTATTTCATGAGCCGATCCAGTTACCGACTAATCAGAAAATTGATTCTAAACTGATGAGCGGCAGTCTTTTATTTGGTATCGGCTGGGGAATTGCCGGTATCTGTCCGGCACCCAGTCTGACACTCATTGGTTTAGGCCACTATCAGGCTACTTATTTTATTATGGCCATGCTGGCAGGGGTTTATCTACATCGTCAATGGTCAGGAGCATCATCATGAGTCATAGCGCCGTAATTCAAGATTTTTTTCATGAAGATAGCCATACTTTTAGCTATGTGGTGGGTGATCCGGCCACTGGAAAATGTGCGGTGATTGATAGTGTGCTGGATTATGATGCCGCTTCTGCCAGTACATCGACCAGACATGCGGATCGAATTATTGCCTATATACGACAGCAGAACTTTGAGGTTGAGTGGATTCTGGAAACCCATGTGCATGCAGATCATTTGACCGCAGCACAATATCTGCATTCACAGTTGGGCGGCAAGATTGCCATGAGCCAGCATATTTCTATTGTGCAGGAAGTCTTTGGCGCGATCTATCATCTGGATATGAAACAGTTCAATCTGGCGCAGCCTTTTGATTATCTGTTTGCGGATCATGAAAAATTCAATATTGGTTCACTACCGGCCTATAACATTCCGACGCCGGGACATACACCGGCCTGTCTGAGTTATGTGGTCGGGAATGCAGTCTTTATCGGTGATACCTTGTTTATGCCAGATTATGGCACTGCACGTTGTGATTTTCCCAAAGGCAGTGCGGCAACGCTATTCGATTCGGTACAAAAACTGTATCAATTGCCGGATGATACCCGGGTATTTCTGTGCCATGACTATTTACCGGAAAGCCGTGATCACTTTGTCTGTGAAACCGATATTCAGACCCAGAAGCAGCATAATATCCATATCCACAGGGGGATGGCAAAAGCTGAATTTATTGAAATGCGCCAGCAGCGCGATGCCCAATTAGGTATGCCAAAACTGATTTTACCGGCGATTCAAATCAATATACGTGGCGGTCAATTTCCTGAAGCAGAGGCCAATGGTATTTCCTATTTAAAACTGCCGCTGAATTATTTTCATGCCTGAATGCCTGAATGCCTGAATGCCTGAATGCCTGAATGCCTGAATGCCTGAATGCCTGAATGCCTGAATGCCTAAAAGCCTCAATTCTTAAAACCTGGTGATGAGAAGAGGATGTACACGACTGCATACATCCTCCAAGTTTTTAGTGCTTCATTTTAAAGGTCATATCTTTGGGATTGTTCTAATCGGCTCAGAAAAATCCTCGTGTCATCCCGCTCATCCGCTTGCTCTTAAATGCGATTAATCATGCTTTATTGATCCAGACTACTTCTGAGCATCCAGGCAGTTTTTTCATGTACATCTAGTCGCTGGGTCAAAATATCCGCTGTTGGTTGATCATTGGCGTCTTCAATCACTGCAAAAATACTTCTGGCGGTACGTGCTACGGTCTCATGGGCATCGACCAGTAGGCGCAGCATTTCTTCAGCTTTTGGCACCCCTTCAACCTCTTTAATAGAGGTCAGTTTTACAAACTGTTTATAGGTGCCAGGTGCTGCAAAACCCAAGGCCCGGATACGTTCAGCAATCACATCCAGCGCATTCCACTGCTCGGTGTATTGGGTCATAAACATATTATGCAGGCTATTGAATTGGGGGCCGGTGACATTCCAGTGGAAATTATGGGTCATCAAATACAGGGTATAGCTGTCCGCCAATAGTCGGGATAAACCGTCGACAATCTTGGCACGATCATCATGCGAAATTCCGATATCAATTTTCATTGCTTTAGATTCTTTTTTAGAAGAGGCCATGCTCTTACTCCTTAAAATTTAACAACATGCTGTGTATTAAAATAAAGTCAGATGTATTCGAAGTTTGAGTCAAACGAGGGTTTGATCTTGATAATGACTCCCGAATTGAAACTTAATTTCCATTATCAATATGAACAAGCTGAAAGATTTAAGTGTTTATAAGTTATAGATATTAGATCAATAGACAGGCAGGAAGTTTAGTCATTATGTATAGCCTGCAGAGAGGATTGTAACTTTTCAATTTAATAAACTTTATTTCTCTTTATCAACCTAGCGATAATTATCCCAACAGATTTAGAACGTTGAAAAAAGCCTTAGCTATTTCAGAATGGAAATATTGCACTGATTCATGATGACGGATTTGTATGCACTATCACATCTTGCCTGAAGAACTTTTATTGCAACATAGCATGACTAAAATTTTATATCTCTTTTAAATGAATGAGATGGCTGTGTGCAAAGATCATAAAAAAAGAGGGGGTTTATAAAAAAATAACACAACGCTGCCTTAATTAAACAAGGCACAACAAAGAATAATAAACCTCTTTCCTAAATGCAGTTATGTTAGGACACAGGCGCGGTCAATAACAATATCCCAGAAAGCAAAATCCTACGAGACAGAACACAGAGATGAAGTGCTGACTTGAGACAGAATTGGCTGTAGCAACTGGGTTTGCGGGAATCATGTTATTGGCCAACCCATGCGAGACATATAAGCTCAAGCGACTTTGAGATAGACAAAAATATCTGCACTAAACTCAATCTCAGCAAGGAAAACATCATGAAAATTAAGGCGAATAGTCCAGCCACAGGCAAAAATGGTTTAGATAAGCAAAATACCAATAAAAAGAGTGAGCAGCTTGACGTATATCGTAGCGATGCAACCGAGCAGACACTCACCACCAATCAGGGCGTTAAAATCTCAGATAACCAGAACAGTCTTAAAGCAGGTGTTCGTGGTGCGACCTTAATGGAAGATTTTATTCTGCGTGAAAAGATCACCCATTTTGACCACGAACGTATTCCGGAGCGTATTGTGCATGCGCGTGGTGTCGGTGCACATGGTTTTTTTGAAGCTTATCCAGGCAATGAAAAACTGACCAAAGCAGGCTTTCTGACCAATACCAGTGTACAAACGCCGGTATTTGTACGTTTTTCTACGGTACAGGGGCCGCGTGGTTCGGCAGATACTGTACGCGATATTCGCGGTTTTGCGACCAAATTCTATACTGAAGAAGGTAATTTTGACCTGGTGGCGAATGATGCGCCGGTATTCTTTATTCAGGACGGGATCAAGTTCCCGGATTTTGTACATGCGGTGAAGCCTGAGCCACAAACTGAAATTCCAACCGGTGCATCAGCACATGATACGTTCTGGGATTTTGTTTCTTTAGTGCCTGAATCAGCGCATGCGGTGATGTGGGCCATGTCAGATCGGGGTATTCCGCGTAATTTAAGAGCCATTCAAGGCTTTGGGGTGCATAGCTTCCGGTTGATCAATGCCGAAAATAAAGCGGTTTTTGTGAAATTTCACTGGACGCCAAAACAGGGTCTCGCCCAACTGGTCTGGGATGAAGCACAAAAACTGGCGGGTAAAGACCCGGATTTCCATCGTCGTGACTTATACGAAGCGATTGCATCCGGGAATTATCCAGAATGGGAGCTCGGTGTACAGGTCGTTCCAGAAGAAGATGAAATGAAATATGATTTCGATTTGCTGGATCCAACCAAAATTATTCCGGAAGAACTTGTGCCGGTGACGCCGATTGGCAGAATGGTGCTGAACCGTAATGTCGATTATTTCTTTGGTGAAACCGAGCAGGTAGCATTCTGTCCGGGACATATTGTGCCGGGACTAGATTTTACCAATGATCCCTTATTACAAGCACGTCTGTTCTCCTATACCGATACCCAGCTCAGCCGTTTAGGTGGTCCAAACTTCCACCAGATTCCAATCAACAAGCCGGTTTGTCCGTTCCACAATAATCAGCGTGACGGGTTACATCAGCGTATTGTACATACCGGTCAAGCCAGTTATGAACCAAACTCGATTGATGATCACTGGCCGGCTGAAGCTCCGCCAGCAGCACAAGATGGTGGTTTTGAAAGCTATCAGGAACGTATTGATGGTCACAAGATCCGTCAGCGCAGTGAATCTTTTAGTGATCATTTCAGTCAACCTCGTCTTTTCTATCGCAGCCAGGCACCCCATGAGCAAAAACATATTGTCGATGCCTATGTCTTCGAACTGAGCAAGGTAGAACGCAAATATATTCGTGAGCGTGAAGTACTGGAAGTGCTGTGTAACATCGACTTGGACTTGGCACAACAAGTCGCGGATCAATTGGGCATTGAAATTCCGGCAGAGAAAAAAGCGGCAACATTGCCAGAGGTAAAGGTTTCACCGCGTTTATCTTTCGAGGCCTTTAAACCCGAAGATATTAAGGCACGGAAAATCGCGCTACTGGTACACGATAAAGCCAATGAGGCCAGTATCAAAGCCGTTCAAGCCTGGGCAGAATCAGAGGGTGCTGTGGTCGATGTACTGACCCCGAAACCGGGTCCGGTACTGGGTCAGCAAGGCGAGGTAATTCCTTCTGACGGTATGCAAAAAGCCGAGCCATCGATTGCCTATGATGCCGTGGTGATTACTGATGGTGATAATTATGATGTGGTGATGAAAGATGGTGTGGCGACTCATTATCTGCTGGAAGCGTATAAGCACCTGAAACCGATTATCTTCCTGGGCGATAAAGCCAAGCTGATTGAAGATCTGCGCCTGATCAGGGATGAAGGGACTTTGGCGCATGAACAGTTTGACGCGGTACAAGACAGCTTCAAGACTTTGATCATGAACCATCGTGTCTGGGCGCGTGAACTGGTTGCAGAAAGCATTCCTGCCTAAACGACTAGAGGATAGGAGCCTTGGCTTCTATCCTTCTGGTTTCAAAATGGATAAATAATATGGTAAGACCGGATGCCAAAAAGTTATTGGCACAGGTACAGCAAGCCAAATGGAATCGAGAACAGGACATCTATCTGATTGAGCATAACCATTTGCCTTTAGCTGAACTGATGCAGCAACTTTGTTTCAATGAAGAAGAAATCATGGCACGCCGTAAGGTATTAGGCCTGACCACACGGTTAAAACAAATGCGAAAACTTTCCCATTAACTGACTTTAAAACATAACAATAGTGCCGTATTTGATGAGGAAGAGCCTGCATGAACCTCGGTTCAATATTACAAAGATTTGAAAATTCTCCGCTGGAGCTAGAAGAAAAAATTCCTAAGACCCTGATGGAACTGGTATCGATTTCCGATCAGATTCCTTATCCCGCTTCTGGAAACACCTTAAAACGCTGGCGGATGCTTAGTCAGGTTTCCGCAAGCAATCTGAGTCTGGGCAAACTGTTTGAATCACATCTGGATGCCTTGGCCATTTTGCATGAACTGAATATTCCGCTAGAGCAAAAAGGTCTATGGGCAGTCTGGGCGGCAGAAGGCGGGCCAAGCCCTTTAACATTAGACGCCGGAAAACTTACAGGAATAAAGCCTTGGTGTTCTGCCTCGGTCTGGGTGCAATATGGTCTGCTGACTTATCGTGATGAGCAGCAACGATCACAGTTGCTGATTCTTGATCTGCAACAAGCAGGTATTCAGCATCATACGGACATTTGGCAGGCGGTGGGCATGCAGCATACCTTGACTGCCCGACTTGAACTGAATCAGGTTAATGCTAAAAAAGTTGCAGCGCCGAATGCTTATCTGGATCGGGCGGGCTTCTGGCATGGCGCTGCCGGCGTGGCTGCCTGCTGGTACGGCGCAACCGTGCGTTTGGCTGAATATTTAAAACAGGCTGTCTTGTTAAAACCGCATGCCTATAAGGCCATGTATCTCGGCGAAATCAGTCGGAAGCTTTTAGCGACACAGGCTTTGTTTTATCAAGTCGCAGATTTAATTGATCAGCAGCCTAAATTTCCCCATCAATTACAGATTCAGGCCTTGCGTGCTCAGGTTGAAGCGACCGCTTTAAACGTGCTGACTCAGGTGGGTAAGGCCCTTGGCGCTGCACCGTATTGCGAGCAGCCACATTTTGCCCGACTTGCAGCCGATCTGCCGGTGTTTATTCGTCAGAGCCATGCCGCCTTTGATCTGGAACGGATTGGTGAATTGAGTGTGCAGGAGGAAGAGTTATGGACATTATAAGACACGAGATTGTCGAAGACCGTGTCATCCATGGCGAAGGTACACGGCTTGAAGAATGGCGCTCTTGCCAGATTTTGCAACAGATGCCGGAATTCGATATTCCCAGCATTATTCCATCAGATGCCCGAGTCTGCATTATTGCCCCGCATCCGGATGATGAAATTTTGGGTTGTGGCGGTCTGATTCAGCGTCTGGACACATTGGGATATCAGATTGTACTTTTTGCCGTTACCAATGGTACCGCCAGCCATCCAGACTCGATTTTGTATAACCCGGAAGAGTTGAACCAGATTCGTCCTGCTGAAACGCGAGCAGCTTTGGAAGAGTTAGCATTGAAGCAGAATATTCTGCGGATTGCGCTGGATATTCAGGATGGCCAGGTCGCAGAACAGCGAGAACTGCTGAAACAGCATTTGCAATCTTATTTGCAGCCCAATGATGTGCTCATTACCACCTTTGTGCATGATGGACATCCAGATCATGAAATTACAGGGCAGGTCACCCAACAGCTAGCAACCGAACGGCACTTATCCTGTATTCAGGTCCTGATTTGGGCCTGGCATTGGGCCACACCTGGAGATACCAGAATTCCCTGGACCATCGCTCATCAACTCAAATTGACTGATCGAGAATTGCACTATAAGTCTCGAGCTGCGCGGTGTTTTAAGAGTCAGATCGAGCTTGACCCTAGCATAGAACAGGCACCCATTCTGCCAGAGCAGGCATTACAGCGTATTTTACAACCCTGGGAGGTGTATCTGTATGAATAGTAAAGTAGCCTATGATCAGGAATATTTTGATGCCTTGTATGCGCTGAATCAGGGAGATCCCTGGCACTATGAACAACGCTGGTATGAACAGCGCAAACGGCAGATTTGTCTGGCGGTCTTGCCGCGTTTGCAGTTTGACTCCGCGATTGAAATTGGTTGTAGTAATGGCATCTTCAGTCAGGAACTGGCACAGCGAACAGCAACTTTAATGTGTCTGGATGCCAACGAAACTGCTATTCAATTGGCTCGGCAGCGTTTACATGCTTATCCGCATGTACAGGTACTACAGCGGATTGTGCCAGATCATTTGCCGCAACAGAAATTTCAGCTCATTGTGGTTAGTGAGATTCTATATTATTTAGATCCGGCCGCATTACAACAGGTGCTGGCATGGTTGCATACTGCACTCGAACCCGGTGGATGTATCTTGAGTTGTCATTGGCGCGCGCCGATTGCAGGATTTAGCTTAAATGGTGAAGAGGTACATCGACAATTAAAAGCCCAGTTAAAATATAAGCATAATCTCAGCGTACAGGATTCAGACTTTCTGGTCGATCTGTGGCTGAATTCTGCGCAATCTGTGGCAGAGCTGGAGGGCTTGAAATGAAGAAAATTGCGGTGGTGATTCCGGCCTGTAATGAAGAAGCCTATATTGAACGTTGCCTGAAAGCATTAAAATATGCACGACTTTACTTCTTTCAGCATGTGGGAAAATTAGCAGTTCTGCCCGAGATCAAGATTCTGGTGGTTTTAGACAGTTGCACCGATTCTACTGCAAGCAAAGTTCAGCAGTCGGGAATCCAGACGATCAGTTGTCATTTTAAAAATGTAGGAAAGGCACGTCATCTAGGCGTTCAGCACATGATCGAGCAGGGTTGTGACTGGATTTGTTGTACCGATGCCGATTCTTTTGTACAGCGTGACTGGTTTCAGGTCATGTTGCAGCACCAACCGGCGGATGTGATTTGTGGGGTGGTCGATCTGGATGAATGGGGGCATTTAAGCACATTAGCCCGTCAGACTTATCTGAGTCATTATCAGGACAAGATGGATCACCGTCATATTCATGGGGCAAATCTATGTTTTAAAGCCGCGTCTTATCTACAGGTAAACGGCTTTCAGCAACTGGACTGTCATGAAGATGTCGATTTCATCCATCGCCTAGAACATGTCGGGGCAAAGATTATCTGGTCGAATCAGCTCAGAGTGACCACCAGCAGTCGGCTTAGCTCAAAAATTGCAGCCGGTTTCGCACATTTTCTGCAAAATCTGGAGCTTAAAGAAGCCGCTGAAAAACCGATCAGCCTATGCAAATAAAATTACAAAATTATAAATTTTATACAATCAGCCACTTGTAAAAAATCTCGAAATTAGCGCCTAAAAGCTATTCCATTTAAAATTATTCTGTTTATAATTCACGCAAATTAAGCCCCGCCTACTTATACATTTCAGCTATAAGTCAGTGGGGTTTTTCTATGGATGATCGGTAATGGATGCCTGAGCCTTCTTTTTAGGTAATACAATGTTTAATCAAACTCTGCTTTCTCGAATTCAGTCTCCATCACCCCATCTATGGCAGAAAATAGCGACTGCATTGTGCTTCTTTAGCTTGGGTTTTAGTACCGCAGCTTGGGCACCTTTAATTCCCTATGCACAGCAGCGCCTGTTACTCAATCATGCAGACTTTGGTCTGTTATTACTCTGTGCCGGAATTGGATCCATGCTGACGATGCCACTGGCAGGCCGACTCGCCAATACATTAGGTTGCCGTGCGGTTCTAGCTGTGGTGTTAATAGCATTTTTGTTTATTTTGCCTGCTTTGGCGTATAGCCCGAATCATTTGATGATGGCGATCAGCCTGTTTTTCTTTGGGGCCAGTGCTGGTGCTTTGGGGGTGACAGTCAATATTCAGGCCGCACAGGTTGAGAAAAAACTTGCTAAAAGTTTAATGTCGGGTTTCCATGGCGTATGTAGCCTCGGTGGTCTGGCCGGTGTGCTGGGAATGACCACGTTAATGGGATTCGGTCTAGCGCCTTTAACTGGCGCAGTTATTGTCAGTGCGATTTTGCTATTGATTGCAATATTGGCTATTCCTTTTAGCTTGGGGATTGAGCCAAAAACAGTGCTAGAGGAAACCTCCTCATCAGAACAGTCAGCGACAAAAGCAGCACCCACCTGGGCGATTCTAGGCATCGGTTTGATCTGTTTTGTGGCGTTCCTGTCCGAAGGCGCAGCGATGGACTGGAGCGGGATTTATCTTGCCAACCAGTTCAATTTGCCAGCGGCTCAAACTGGTTTGGCTTATAGCTTCTTTGCGGCCTTGATGGTATTGGGCCGTTTCAGCGGACATCTCATTATTCAACAGTTTGGTGAAAAAAATACCATTCTACTGAGTGCAATTTTGGCTGCAACCGGTTTATTGACTGTGGTCTTTGCACCAGTCTGGCAAGTAGTGTTGCTGGGCTATGCCATTCTCGGTCTGGGCAGTGCTAATATTGTACCGTTAATGTTTTCACGTGCAGGCCGTCAAAAAACCTTGGCTTCACATGTGGCATTATCCTATGTATCGGTATTTGCATACACAGGTTCACTGATCGGACCGGCATTGGTCGGTTTCGGCAGTGAAATTATTGGCTTGAGTCTGGTGTTTAGTGTGATTGCGATAGGTCTATTCAGTATTGTGATCCTGAATCATCTGACTGCAGATCCAAAAGATGCACAAGCAGCCGAAGAGCTTATCTCTCCGCTACAAAATGAAACACCAGCATAATGCTGGTGTTTTTTTCAGGTGTGTATTTAAGCATGCACACTGAACTGGGTAGAAATTCCGCTAGCCACCGGACGATAGATTCGTACACTCTGTGATTTTTTCAAGTCAGTGATAAATTGATCTCGCCAGCGAATAATATCGAAGTTTTTCAAGCCTTGGCTTAAATAACGATAACGTTCTAAACGCTCCGATTTAGACATGCGCAGCGCTTTTTTCAAGGCTTTGGACATACTGTCATGCTCATAAGGATCGACCAGTAAGGCTTCTTTCATTTGTTCAGCAGCACCGGCATATTTAGACAGAATCAAAACACCCGGATCGAGTGGATTCTGCGCCGCAATATATTCTTTCGCCACCAGATTCATACCATCCCGGATCGAATTTACCCAGCAAATATCTGCCTTACGATACAGTTGCATTAAGGCTTCATGACCTAAGGTTTCATAACTGCAATCGAAAGGTTGCCAGTCTGCTGTGCCATGCTGGGTATTGAGTTCCTGCACGGCAGACTGGAATTGCTCATACAGGTTTTTATAGGTTTTGACATCCAGTCGGCATGGGCAGGCAATTTGCAGTTGCTGAAACTGATGTTTAAATTCGGGCTGATCTTCCAGCAAGCTTTGCAAGGATCCGATTTTCTCAAGCAAGCCCTTACTATAATCAATCCGATCGACCGAAATAATGCGTTTATAAGGACGGACTGTCTCGAGATCAAAAGGCAATTTGCTAAGCTGGCTATCAGCCGCCTGATTTTGCAGTTGAACTGGATGCACGCCAATTGGATAGCATTTCACATAAATCCGTCTTGACTGATAATTCAGGATTTCATCATGACGATGCTTGATTTTTAAGGTCTGTTCCAGAAACTGGATACAGTTTTTCTGATCGCGTGGGGTTTGAAATCCGAGTACATCGAAGTGAGCCAGATGATGCGCCAGATCCTGATAGGCTGGTAAAGTCTGCCAGAGTTTCAGTTCAGGAAAAGGAATATGCAGGAAGAAACCAATACGGTTACGCATACCCAGTTTTCGACAGTAATGCGCCACACTTAAAAAATGGTAATCATGAATCCAGATGATGTCATGGGGAGAGGCGACCTGTTTCAGATGCTTGGCAAAGCGTAAATTGACATCCTTATAGGTTTTGAAATCCTGCGGCTGATAATCCACAAGTTGATGCTGATCATGCATCAGCGGCCATAAGGCATTATTGGCAAAACCACAATAAAAACCCTGATATTGGGGCTCAGTCAAAGGACTCGTATGATATTCAACATTCTGATGTTTGAGGATTTGAAACTTCTGCTCTTTGCCATGATCGACTCTGGAACCATTCCAGCCGACCCAAATGCCGCCAATATCCTGCAAAGCATCCTGCAAAGCTACCGCTAATCCACCTGCCTGTGTATTGTCTGGGTTAGGTAGATTCACACGATTTGATAACACAATGAGTTTTGACATGTGATTTCTCCAATAATTGTTGTTGTTGTGCTTTAAATAATGCTAAAAGCTCCGTTAAAAAAGCTTGTACTTGTGTTACGTTTTCGAGCCGATGTTGTGCTACGGTGTTGCCCGTGCCGACTTTAATGGAGCAGCCTTTTAAGCTATTAATCACCTGAAAGCCAGCTTCATCGGTCAGGTCATCACCGATAAAAATAGGGTAATGATCACTTAAATGAGCTTGCTGGTGAATGTGTTGAATGGCTGAACCTTTGTTTGCACCTTTGGGTACCAGCTCAAATACAAACTTCCCGGCCTTCAGTTCAAATGCTTGAAAGTGGGTCAGACAATCCAATGCAAATGTATGCACCAGATCTTCTAAATGTGGATGTTCACGAAAATGCAGTGCGACCGAATAGTCTTTCTTTTCTATTCGAATCTGAGGAAGCTGAGCGCTATGTTCAGTAATATAATTTTTTAATAATTCAAATTGCTCAGAATTTAAATCAATTAAATGACTTAAATGCGATTGATAGTTTAATTCCAGACCATGTGAGCCGGCAATATTCCAGTCAAAGGGATAAATAAGTTTTTGAGCTTGTGCAATAGAACGTCCAGTGATTAATACCAACTCAATATATTGTTGTAGCTCTTTCAAGGTATTTAAGGTTTCATCTTTAATTATATTTTTTGTTGGATCAGGATGGAATTCAGAAATAGTTCCATCAATATCAAGAAATAAAATAAGTTTATGAGAATAAATAACTGGATTGAGTTGAGTTAAAATCACTTGAGCTAATAGAGGAGAAGGCACTATAAGTGAATCTTCTACATCTTGATCAGAGTGTTGAGCGGACATAAACTCTACCTAAGTATTTGAAATAAAATTAATTTAAAATCTAAAACTGCCTGATTAATTTTTAATCTAATAAATTTATAGCATATTTCATTTAACAGACTGGATTTAAGTGTAGAAAAGAAACATTTTTAACAAGTACAGTTACTTTGTAAAATTTGGAAATATTTTTAATGTAAAAGATATTATTCTTAATAAATTTTAAAGATAATGCTCTGACTGTTTTTTATTAATTGATTTTTATTTAGGATTATTTTTTATTTAAGCCATAATATTCAATGTGATTGCTTGAGTTGTTTGAAATTTTAATCGCTATAATTTGGTATTTTTTTTTAAAATTTGATATATTTTAAATGTAGATAATATAAGTTAATTTTATTTAAAATGAATTTTTTGGATGAAAATAATTAACCCTATTCTTGGAGTGAAAAAAATAGAAGACAAGCTGTTGAAATTATTATTTTTTAAATATATAAAAGGTCATGAAGATATGGGGGCTATTAGAATGTTACAGGATAATAATTTATTGCTCTATAATTTTCTTTAGATCGGATATAACAAATTAGACGATGTTTAAGGGTTTTTGAAATTAGTTTTACAGATTTAAATTTTTCTCATTATTAGATTTTTAATTTTATCATTTGGTATAAAAAGTCACTCATATAGACTGATATTTTTTAATTTACTGGTCATAAATAGCTAGAATATTCAAGTTTCAAAATCAAGAAGTTGAGCTTAGGTGAAGTTAAGCTAAAGAAAAAGGTGTGTAAGGAAAGAAGATCCTTTAAGTACTGGAACTTACATAAAAGGGGAAAAACGGGTGAAAATTATTTAGTCCAGGCCAAAAAATAGGTGGATTTTCAACTATAAAGTTATTTTTTGTACGAATCATATCCCGCTTAGACTGCTAAGGACTTCTCAGAAAAGAAGAGAAATGAATTTTAAGAAGGGAATAAAATAACGATAACTTACATTCAAAAGGAAGCTTAGTTGAGGGCCGTATCATATCAATTCAGCAGCTGGCACAGATACAACCCGTCTGTTCAAAATGGAGAAAGTGCTTAGAGCTCTCTCCACAGCTCATTTTCATCTTTTAAAGGAATTGTGAAGTTAAAGTCATCATCATTACTGACCAAAAGACTGGTGGGAGTCTGCATGACCACTTTCAAAACAGTGCCTGCCTCAAAAATAATCGGGGTGCAATTTTCCTTTTCTAAGGTCAATGGTTTAAGTAATTCAATTACCGAACTTTCCATAGTTTTATTCCAAAATAAGATTACTTTTCGAGAGTTAAATCATAGCATGATTTTTGAAAATTTAACTATTTCTGCGAAAAATGAGAACTGGGTCAATGATTTATTTACTTCAGTAGCAGCAAAACCTTTTATCTAAACATCTATAAAACCATTATTGAGTATTTGATTTTATTCTATTTATAGAACCTTAAGAAGCTATATTCGTTTGTAATAAAACAGATAGGCCGTACTGATGTACAGGATTTAAAAATACATAAGGCAAAAACTTGATGATTCATGTGCCTGATTGCCTCTGGAGCTTTAGATAGGCTGATCAAGAATAAAAAGACTCATTAAGAGAAAAATACGTTTTGAAAATCTATAAAAATAAATTTTATAAGGGACTATGCATCGCTATGTTATTTTTTAAACTAAATTGAAAATTAATGCTTTATAACAGTAAAAGTCTAAAATAAGAATAAACTAGGCGTCATTTGGATGACCCAAATATAGAAGGAGAACTCGGTCAGCATGTTCAAGTCATTTTTTCCGCAACCTGTCTGGTTTTTTAGCAGCCTGATTTTGTGGTTTATCCTTAATCTTGTGCTTTGGCATACTGGCGGATCAGGATGGGGAGTCTATTTGGGTTTCCCTGAAGGCTATTCTGAGGAAAGTCTCGCTATCGGTATCAGTCGTTTCTGGTCAGCCAAGTTTCTCTGGTTCTACCTTTGGTTTTTTCTTGCCACTGCCATATTTGCTCTCTTCTGGACGTGGAAAGCACAACATCCATGGCAGCGTTGGTCAGTCTGGGGCTCGGCTTTTATCCTGTTTAATATCTGGTTTGGAGTACAGGTCAATGTCGTTTTAAATGAATGGTATAGCCCGTTTTATGACCAGATCCAGAAAATGCTAGGCAGCGGTGGCGGAGATGTTTCACTTCTCTATCAAGAAGCTTTAACCTTTATCTATATCGCCATGATTTACGTCACTTTGGCCGTATTTAATATGTTTTTCGTCAGCCATTATGTGTTCCGCTGGCGTACCGCGATGAATAACTATTACACGGCACATTGGGAACAATTGCGTCATATTGAAGGCGCATCCCAGCGTATTCAGGAAGATACCATGCGCTTTGCCAAAACCACGGAACAGCTGAGTGTTTCCCTGATTGAAGCATTGATGTTATTGATGGCGTTTCTGCCTATCCTGTACCAGCTTTCAAGTCATGTAAAGGTTCTGCCAATTGTGGGAGAAATACCGCATGCTTTAATGTGGGCTTCTATTGGATGGGCCGTATTGGGTACCGTCATTTTGATGGTGGTCGGGATGAAACTGCCAGGACTGGAGTTTAATAACCAGAAAGTCGAGGCTGCTTACCGTAAAGAACTGGTGTACGGAGAGGATCATGCTGATCGGGCTCATCCGCTGACACTGCAAGAACTGTTTAGCCGGGTACGCTGGAATTATTTCCGTCTGTATTTTCACTATGCCTATTTCAACCTGGTCCGGATCTGGTACTTACAGTTAGACAATATCTATGGATTATTTATCCTGTTTCCGAGTATTGCAGCAGGAACGATCACCCTGGGTTTGATGATGCAAATCCTGAATGTATTTGGAAAAGTACGTGAGTCCTTCCAATATCTGATTTTATCGTGGCCGACCATTATTGAGCTGATGTCGATCTATAAACGTTTAAAAGCATTTGAATCCCATCTGGATTAATTTTTTCTAAGTTACCCATTAGATTGTAAAAGCCAAATGATTTTATCTTTGGCTTTTTATATCTAAATCGACGTTAATATCTAATCGAAAAGCTTGATCTGACCGTTGGTTAGATCAGATCAAATAGGAGCAAAATATCCCAATATAGGGGTATTCAGGTCTGGTTTTCCTGATTAGAATCTTAATGACCAGCGAAGATGGAGTTTAATTTCCAGCGGTTTAACGTATAAAAATAAGAAGTGTACGTTGAGGAAATTATTCTGATGCTGATCTTGTTCAGACAATGCTATAGAGGGTAAAAAGTAATTTTTTACACATGATAATAAAGATCTGTACCATTATCTTGAATAAGCTGCCGAAGAAAGATTGCTATCTTTCTTCGGCTTTTTATGTGGTGTTCTATTTATTTCTGATTCAATCCCGCTGTTATTTATCCTTTAACTACGCGCCAGAAGGATGCTTATCTCAATTTTTATAGGCTGAGGCTTGGCATAATGTATAGGGTTGTGAATGATGTGCCTCCTTTTTATCTTTTAAATTTGATACTTATCAACATCTTGTGTTTGTTGTTTGCTGCTATTTAGGCTATGTTATACGGGAATTTGGGGTTGAGATATTTGCTGTGAAGCTAAACGTAATAATTCTAATAATAGGGGCAATAGGCTTGGCGGGATGTAATAGCGTGAGTCGGCTGAAATCAGGGGTTTTACATCCTTTTGCCAGTCCGGAAGAGCTAATCGCCAAGCGGGCTTTGAATCAACGTGATGGCAGTGCAAAAGATTATATTTATCTTTGGGGGCAAGCACAGAAAAATAACAGCACTCAGGCCATGTATCCGCGTTCGATCCTGACGCAATATTGTCATGAACAAGGCGGTAAATTTTCCCTATTGTATAGAAGTAATTTTAATGCCGTGGCAGATCTTGCCCAACGCAAACGCCTGAGTACAAACCGAGGTGTGGTACAGGGAAGCGGCGCCTATCAGTGTCGTATGGATGGCCTGGCTGAAAGCTGGATCGTCTCGATCGAGCCGGTTTCTGAACGACAGGTCGATAAAACCAGCCAGAACCGTAGCGTTCGATTGCTGACCAAGTTGATGAGTGCGACTGAGGCAAGAAACTTTTACCTTGCTGCAAATAAGAACACTGTCGCTACCCAGAAAAAGACTGCTGCATCGATAAAAACGCCTGTAACGAAGAGCACGAATGAACTTAAAGAATCAGCGCGTAAAGAGCAGGAAAGGAAAGAATTAGAGAGAAAGGAATTAGAAAGAAAAGAGTTAGAGAAAAAACAGATCGCGACGAGGGTAGTCCCCGTGAGAGCTTCAGTGGTAGAAACACCCCAACAGCAGCAGATGAAGCTCTATGTGGCAGCACGCCGTGATATTAATAGTGGCAAGAACCTGAATAATGCCTGCAATAATGCGCAGCGTGCCTACAATTATGGCAAATTGCAGGGGACTGAGGGAACTCGGGTTTATACCGAATCTGGTATGCTGGTTGCTCGCTGTTTGAACGGGATTCCGGCCTATGCCAACCGTTTCCCGAATGCTAAAACTCAGGCCAAGCGTGTGCTACAGAATCTGTCTAATAACTATAATCATAGTGGGGCGAAGAATATGTTGAGACAGATCAAATAAGCACTGAATTAAACGCATTTAATCCAGAATCCGTATGATGATTTTGATTCACCAGAAGATGGGATAAAAAATCAGTTCAATCAGGTCGGATATAGAGGATGAGATCCGACTGCGTTTGCTGGGCAGGTCGCGCGATTCGAACATCCATCTTCGAAAAACAGGATGGATCAATAACAATACGGTCAAGCTAAAGAACACAACCAGTCTCCAAGGAAGGATGCTGTTGAAGGTGTTTGCAGTCATCATGATTATTTTTATTGTTTGAATTTGAATAATAACGCTAAGTTTACTCGATCAATATCACCATCTAATGAATAGCATGATGGGATGAAATTTTTCATCTGAATTAATTTTAAATCCAGTTCAGGTTTTACAGAGTTCTATCAGTATATTTCCTTTTTACATGATACAAAGAAACTATTTTCAGCGCCAAAATGCTGATGTCATATTAAAAGGAAGTGGTGATGAGTTTAAAAAATTCTTCTCGTATTCGTTTATTTTTTCTAGGTGCAACATTGTTGGGAGCAGCACAGGTTACGATGGCTGGCCCAACGGTCGATCAGCTGAGTGACTGTTTGATGAAGTCCACTACAGCCACTGATAAAACCACGGTCTTGCAATGGACATTTGTGGCATTGGGCAATCATCCCGATTTAAAGGCTTTTAGCAATGTAACCGCAACTCAAAAGGAAGTATTAGACAAGAATCTAGGGACGGTGTTGCAGCGCATTTTAGTGGAGCAATGTTCAGCACAGACCAAGGCGGTGATTCAAGCTGAAGGTTTACAGGCTGTGGGCGATAGTTTTCAGGCTTTGGGTAAAACCACAGGTGAGGAAATTTTAAAGAATCCTGAAATCAATAATCAGCTTAAAGGTGTGCTGCGTTATATCGATTTAAATCGTGTGGCACAGACTTTTTTGACACCAGATTTGCTGAATAAGTTGGGGTTGTAAGAGGGTAAGCTGGTTTTATTTGAAAATAGCGATAATGATTTTAATCAGCCAGTAAATAGGATAGAAAATAAATTCAAGCCCATCTGCTAAGCCCAAACCGCGCTGTTTTCTATATGGTACAGGCTGAGCTGCGGATAGTCGTTTACGCCATTTGATCATTATCAGTAAAATGATAATGACCAGAGCAAATAATCCGATGAGGGTTTGAATGATGGTAAGTAATAGTTCAGATGTCATTTTTGTTTTGCTTGGATATTTCTGATTTTATAGTATAAATAATAAAAATCTTGCTAGTAACCGCTTGCGCTGCATTTTAAAGTAGTGCTTTAAAACTTGCTCAGGAGAGGGAGTCTTTTAATAATCCTCTCCCTCTTGCGCGTTATAACGCTCATCCTTTAAAAAAGGAGAGGGAACTACGTGTATCAATTTGATTACGTGACAAAGTCCCCCTTTTCAAAGGGGGATTTAGGGGGATTAAATCAAATCAGGATAAAACTTTTCAAATTCTTTATTCACCGCTTTACCCCGTAATAAATAGCCTTTTGGCTGGATATAACTATAAATGTCCCGTGCAGACTGTTCATGCCAACCAATGTTAAATGCACAGAGTTTTGGGAAAAATTGTAGATGGCTATAGTTCAAATTGTTATGAATCCAATAAGCAAGTTGTTGCCAATTACTTTGGTCTTTTTCATACAATTCTAAGAATGATGGAATAACGATACACGCCGTCGCACCATAGCCTTTTACATCGGGATAGTCCCAAATATGACTGGCAAAGTTTTTCTCATTAGTTGCGCAGTTATGTCCTTTTTCATTGCCGAGTTGATTCACGCTTGGTGAGCGATAAGCTGAACGAATGGCAATACGTCCAAACTTTTGTTGTAGTGGCTCGAGCAGTTGTTGGCAGAGTTCTGTTCCTGTACGAATGGCGATGTCAGGATGATCTGGGAAGTTGGGTACACCGTACCAATTGGCGATTTCGCTATAAAGGAAATCACGCATGAAAAAGGATTTAGACAGCTGAATGCGTCCTAAGTCTTCGAGTTTGGCGATTGAGGTTACTTTTTTGATGGCCATAAAAATTACCCAACTCAAATAATATTATTTTGCTTAGCTCTAACTAAGTAATCGAGTTTTAAATTGCCTTCAGCAGATTTTAAAGTCCATTCTTTTGAAAATTTAAACTTGAGCATTGATCTTAATGTATTAGCAATAGTTAAAACAGGAAATGTAGTTGAAGCAATATCAATAATCCCAGTTTTTATCATTTCAGCTAATACACTTTCATTAAATTCTAAACTTACTGAATGATCGACTCGAGAGGTAAAGCGAAAACGTTCAGTGAGAGTTCTGTCTAAGTTATGAATTGCTACTTTTAGATCATAAAATTCTTTTTTCCTTCTTAAGTCTTTATCTTCGCTATTTAATATTTTTTCATATATCTCATCTAAAGAATTATGTAATGCTATCAATTCAGCATTTCTTTGTGTTTTGAAATCTAATAAATCGTGAATAGCTATATCTTTTCGCGGAACAGGTAATAATTTTCTTAGCTCAACTTTTAAAACATCTTTATTACTATATTGAATTGGATCATTGTCTTTGGAGTCGAGCATATTTACGAGAGTCCAATCATTTTCAGGATCTTGAAGTTTTATATTAGCCACATATGTATGAGATTTTTGAAGTATATTTGCCATTTCGCCTGAGTTAAATGGGGACTTAACAAGCTCTAAAATCCCTGCTTCAACATAATCCTGTTCGAAAGGAAGTCCTAATTTTATAGCTCGTTGTTCAGGTATCGCTATTTTGTCCCAATACAAAGAAAAGTATTGTAATTCTTGAGTGTTATATGACCTTTCAATAAAGACACTATTTTTTTCTACATCACATTTCATTAAGGCTGGAGGAATAATAATACCTCTTTGCATTATTTTAGTTCTCGAAAAAATTATTACCTTAATTATAAGTGATAAATAAAAAGAAAACCCGCTCTAAAGCGGGTTTTCTTTTAAAGAAAGATCAGATCAACCAATCAATTTCTTCATCAACTCATTCACTTGCGCAGGGTTGGCTTTACCCTTAGACGCTTTCATCACTTGACCAACCAGACCGTTGAAAGCTTTTTCTTTACCAGATTTGTACTCTTCAACCATCTTCTCGTTGGCGGCAAGCACTTCCTTAATAATTGCTTCAATCGCGCCTGTATCAGTTTCCTGTTTCAAGCCTTTTTCAGCAATAATCTCGTCCGCAGTTTTGCCTTCTTCCCACATAAAGCCGAACACTTGTTTCGCGATCTTACCGCTAATGGTGTTATCGACAATACGTGCGATCATGCCGCCCAGTTTCTCCGCAGAAACAGGAGAATCTTGAAGATCTAGGCCTGCTTTGTTGAGCGCCCCTGAGAATTCGCCCATCACCCAGTTTGCAGCAATCTTACCTTGTGCAGCGCCGCCAGCAGCTTTCACGACTTCTTCATAAAACTCTGACATTTCACGAGTAAGCGTTAGAACGTGAGCATCGTACTCAGTCACGCCAAAGTCCGCCACAAAACGCGCACGACGTGCCGCAGGCAGCTCAGGCATGGTGGCTTTGATTGCTTCGATTTGTTCATCCGCAATCACCACAGGCAACAAGTCAGGGTCAGGGAAGTAACGGTAATCGTTGGCTTCTTCTTTTGAACGCATTGAACGCGTTTCCATCTTCACAGGATCGAATAAACGCGTTTCCTGATCAATGGTGCCGTCCCATTCCAGAATTTCCATTTGACGTTCAATTTCAACATTGATCGCCTGTTCAATGAAACGGAATGAGTTGAGGTTTTTCAATTCGCAACGCGTACCGAAGGGTTGACCCGGACGACGTAAAGACACGTTACAGTCACAACGGAACGAACCTTCCGCCATGTTGCCGTCAGAAATGCCTAACCAGCGCACCAGCGTATGAATCGCTTTAATATAAGCAACCGCTTCTTCAACCGAACGCATATCTGGTTCAGAAACGATTTCAAGCAGTGGCGTACCGGCACGGTTCAAGTCGATACCGGACATGCCTTCAAACTGGTCATGAATCGATTTACCCGCATCTTCCTCAAGGTGCGCACGGGTTACGCCAATCCGTTTAACCGTGCCATCTTCAAGCTGGATGTCGATATGACCCAAGCCCACAATCGGATTGTCCATCTGGCTAATCTGGTAGCCTTTTGGCGAATCCGGGTAGAAATAGTTTTTACGCGCAAATACGGAGGCCTGATCAATATAGGCATCGATACCCAAACCAAAGCGAATCGCAAGATCCACCACTTCTTTATTCAATACCGGCAATACGCCCGGCATGGCCAAATCAACCAGGCTGGCTTGGGTGTTTGGATCATTACCGAAAACAGTCGATGAACCTGAGAAAATTTTGGTATTGGTGGCAAGCTGAGTGTGAATCTCGATACCAATAACGACTTCCCAACCCTCAATCAGGTTAGATTTTGGTTTAGCCGCTTTTGTAGAATTGTTTTGAGCTTGAGCCATTATGCATTCTCCTCAGCAATTGCCGCGCGTTGTGTATGCCAATCAGTTGCTTGCTGATACTGGTGTACCACAGACAATAATTGCGATTCTGACCAGTAATTCCCAATCAACTGTAAGCCAACTGGCAAGTTGTTCTGGTCAAAACCAACAGGCGCGTTAATCGCAGGAAGACCTGCCAGGTTCACTGCAAGTGTATAAATATCGCCCAGGTACATTTCAACCGGAGTCAAATCCGCACCAATTTTATAGGCAGTCGTTGGCGCAGATGGCGCAGCAATCACATCGACAGATTCAAAGGCTTTAAGGAAATCTTGCTGGATCAGGCGACGTACTTTTTGTGCTTTCACATAATATGCATCGTAGTAACCCGCGGATAACGCATATGTGCCAATCAGGATACGACGTTGCACTTCTGCACCAAAACCTTCTGAACGTGAACGTTTGTACAAGTCCATCAAGTCCACTGGATTTTCACAGCGGTAGCCATAACGCACACCGTCAAAGCGTTGTAAGTTAGAGGATGCTTCAGCAGGTGCGATCAGGTAGTAAGTCGGAACGTAGCTTTCGGTCATGTTGAGGTCGATCTCAACCAGCGTAGCGCCCAGGTCTTCTAACTTTTTCAATGATTCTTCGACACGTGCTTTAACATCTTCAGCTAGGCCGGCAACATTAAAGTACTGTTTTGGAATACCAATGCGTAAACCTTTGACGGATGTATCATTCAGGTTCGCCACATAGTTATCTACGGTTTGATTCATCGATGTTGAATCTTTGGCATCATGACCGGCCATCACGTTCATCAGGTAGGCACAGTCTTCCGCCGAGCGTGCCATCGGGCCGCCTTGGTCTAAAGATGATGCATAGGCAATCATACCGAAGCGCGACACACGGCCATAGGTCGGTTTAAGTCCTGTCAGGCCACAGAATGACGCAGGTTGACGAATAGAGCCACCGGTGTCAGTACCGGTAGCAAAGGGTGCCAGATCCGCTGCAACAGCTGCTGCTGAACCACCTGAAGAACCGCCAGGGACATGGTCTAAATTCCAAGGGTTAGCCGTTGCGCCGTAATATGAGTTTTCAGAGGTCGAACCCATGGCGAATTCGTCCATGTTCAATTTACCCAAAGTCACCAGGCCCGAAGCTTTGCCTTTCGCGACAACGGTGGCGTCATAAGGAGAGATAAAATTGTCCAGTATTTTAGAACCGGCAGTGGTTTTGATGCCTTGAGTACAGAAAATGTCTTTATGCGCGATTGGTACGCCTGTTAACACATTTGCACCACCTGCCTTACGCAGTGTGTCAGCCGCATCAGCTTCTGCCAATGCCAATTCAGGCGTAACGGTTACATATGATTTTACTTGAGCATCAATTTTTGCAATACGCTTTAAGTAATGTTCAGTCAATTCGCGAGATGAAAACTGGGCATTTGCCAGACCTTCACTGAGTTCACGAATGGATAAGCGATGTAAATCTGTCATGAGAAATAATTCTTTACGTTTAATTTAATAAAAAGAATGAACTGGGTAGTAATTACTCAATCACGCGCGGTACGAGGTATAGACCATCCTGAACAGCAGGTGCAACTGCTTGGTATTGCTCGCGATGATTGCTTTCTGAGACCACATCTTCACGTAGTGGCTGAGGATGGTCGAAAGGGCTCTTCAGCGGTTCAATTCCGTCGGTATTGATGCCTTTCAATGTGTCCATCATGCCTAAAATCTTATTTAAACTTTGAGCATATTCAGCAGATTGCGTATCATTGAGAGATAACCTTGCAAGGTGGGCAATGGCTGAAACTGTTTCTGCACTTAAATCTGCAGAATGCTGTGCATCCGATGTAGACATAATATTACCTAATCAGTATTAAAAAAATTCAAATTATCATGCGTTATGATAAGCGATTGACTTGTCCAAATCATCACATTTAGTTAAAGTTGCCACCTTGCGTCCATATAAAGTTTAATTGAGAACGTCCCCGTGATTCTAAAACGACTAATAGGCTTGTTTTCGCCAGATCTTGCCATTGATTTAGGTACTGCAAATACACTTATTTATGCGCCAGGACGAGGCATTATATTAAATGAACCCACGGTTGTAGCTATCCGTCATAGTGGTTCACATAAAATTGTTGCCGCTGTAGGTCTTGAAGCGAAACAAATGCTAGGTCGTACCCCAGCCAATATCTCAGCAATCCGCCCCATGAAAGATGGGGTGATTGCGGATTTTGAAGTCACTGAAACCATGCTGAATCAGTTCATTCGCAAAGTACATGAAAACCGTCTGTTTACTCCGGCACCGCGTGTGGTGGTGTGTGTACCATGTAAATCGACGCTGGTTGAACGTCGTGCTATTCGTGAAGCGGTATTTAATGCTGGTGCACGTGATGTCCGTTTAATCGAAGAACCGATGGCAGCGGCCATTGGTGCAGGTATGCCAGTTGAGCAGGCCTGTGGTTCAATGGTGGTCGATGTCGGTGGTGGTACCACTGAAATTGCGATCATTTCCCTGCAGGGTTGTGTCTATGCAGATTCTTTACGGATTGGCGGTGATGTCTTTGATGAGCAGATCATTAACTATGTGCGTAAGGCGCATGGCTGTGTGATTGGTGAAACCACGGCAGAAGTGATCAAAAAAGAAGTGGGCATGGCCTTGCCAGATGAAGGTGCTAAACCGCTTGAAATTGAAGTTCGTGGCCGTAATCTTGCAGAAGGTGTACCACGTGCGATTGTGGTTAACTCAGACGAAGTGACTCAAGCCATTTCAGATCCTTTGCAAAACATTGTGTCTGCGGTGAAATCAGCACTAGAACACACACCTCCTGAGCTTTCTTCGGATATTGCTGAACGCGGTATCGTGTTAACCGGTGGTGGTGCATTGCTGCGTAATCTAGACAAGCTGCTGGCCAAAGAAACCGGCCTGCCGGTTGTGGTGGCAGAAGATCCACTCTCATGTGTAACCCGTGGTGGTGGCAAGGTACTCGAATTTTTCGACAATCCAAATCATGACATGTTATTCGTAGGCTAAGAAAAGGATTCGGCGGGTGCAAGCACATCTGTTTTCTCGACAACCGCCATCTTTTCGCTCTTTTATCATTGCATTGGTAACATGCTTGGTGGTGCTTTTCTTTGATTGGCGCATGCCACATGTTGTACAACCTGCAAGGGATGTCCTGTACGCGGCCTATAATCCTATTTATGCTGTGGCCAGTTATCCGGTATTGTCGCGAGAGTGGTTGAATCAACAAACCAAGTCTGAAGTTCAGTTGCGTCGGGAAAATACCGCGATGCAGGCTGAGTTGTTGCAGGCGCAAGTTCGCTTACAAAAAATCTCTGAACTTTCTGCTGAAAATACCCGTTTGCGCGGTCTGCTCGATACACCACTGATCATTGACGGGCGTATTGAAATTGCGGAAGTGATTGGCACCGATGCCGATCCTTTAAGACATATCATTGTGATCAACCGGGGTTCAAATAACGAGCTGAAAGTCGGGCAAACGGTACTGGATGACAAGGGGATTATGGGACAGATTATTAATGTCTATCCGCATAGTAGCCGGGTCATGCTGTTGTCTGATAAAGAACATTCATTGTCAGTGCGTCTGGAACATACCGGAATGCGTGCCATTGTCTCGGGGACGGGTGATCTGGGACGTTTGAAAATGGAATATGTACCGACCAGTGCCAATATCAAGGTCGGGGAAAAAGTCTATAGTTCCGGCTTGGGCCAACATTTTCCGGCAGGTTATCTGGTGGGGCAGGTGTCCAAAGTACAACGACATAATTCAGGTGAATTTGCCCAGATTGATGTAACGCCAGCCGCGCAGCTGGCCGGTGGTCATCATGTGGTGGTGTTATTTTCCGATTCATTGGCGATGGAGCAACCGCATGTCAATCGCTAAGATGAAATCCAGAAAGCATCGTGATCCCTTATTTGCCATCGTCATTTCGGTGATCGTGGCTTCGATTTTGATGGTCTATCCACTTTCTTATACCCTCTCGGGCTGGCGTCCGCTGTTCATGCTGATGGTGATGCTATTCTGGGTGTTGTGTCAGCCGACCTGGTGTGGGATCTGGTTTGCCTTTGGTACCGGTATTTTTATTGATTTGCTGCTGGACGCACCTTTAGGTCTGAATGCCCTCAGCTTTATTATTATTGCCTTTTTAGCCCGATTCCTGACTCGTGAACGCCGTATCCTGACCTTTAATAATCTCTGGGTGATTACGGGGCTGGCAATTGTTGCGCATTTGCTGATGATCTTTTTTGCCCAGATTGTGGCAGGCGTGCAATTTTCTTTTGCCCGGCACTGGATTCCAATGCTGACCAGTATTCTGGTTTGGCCTGTCCTCTATTATATGTTGAAAAAATGGCGCATATAATTCTCGCTTCCAGCTCACCTCGGCGTTGTGAGTTATTACAGCAGCTCGGACTGAGCTTTGATATCTACAGTCCGGATATCGATGAATCTGTGCGTGAAGGTGAATCCGTCGCGGCTTATGTTGAACGTCTGGCACGAGCCAAGGCTGATGCAGTGGCCGAGCGTTATCCAGATGCAATCATCATTGCTGCGGATACCAGTCTGGGGGTCGATAGTGAGATTTTGGGTAAACCAGAATCCAAGCAACATGCCATTGAAATGTGGACAAAAATCTCCGGTCGGTGGCATGATGTCTATAGCGGTGTCTGTGTTCGTACAAAAGATGAAAAATACAGTATAGTGGTACGTACGCAGGTCGAATTTCAAATCCTGAGTGCCGCAGACATGGAAAGTTACTGGGCCACAGGTGAGCCGCTGGGGAAAGCCGGGGCTTATGCGATTCAAGGAATTGCAGCACGTTATATTCCAAAAATACAAGGCAGCTATTCCAATGTGGTCGGCTTGCCGCTCTATGAAACCGTACAGTTATTACAGACAGTTAAGGCACTAAATTAACTGCTGATAAAAAGAATTTTTATAATGTTTTGAGTGTAATTATGTCTGACGAGTTATTGATTAACGTCACGCCGATGGAATGTCGGGTCGCGTTGATTGAAAACGGCACGGTCAATGAACTGTTTGTCGAGCGTACAGCCAAGCGTGGCTTGGTCGGTAATGTCTATAAAGGCAAAGTGGTACGGGTCTTGCCGGGTATGCAGGCTGCGTTTGTGGATATTGGTCTGTCCAGAACGGCATTTTTGCATATCAATGATATGGTCTGGCCGCGCCAGCAGCCCACCCCAAATGTCTTTGAACTGCTTCAGCCCGGTCAAATCCTCACGGTTCAGGTGATGAAAGATATGCTGGGCACCAAAGGTGCTCGTCTTTCCACGGATCTGTCTATTCCTTCGCGTTATCTGGTGCTGATGCCTTATGGCAATCATATTGGGGTGTCGCAGCGAATTGAATCTGAGGAAGAGCGCAATCGTTTACGTTCGATTATTGAGCGGATTCAGGCCGAGCATAAGCTGCCAGGCTCAGTGATTGTACGTACCGCTGCTGAAGGTATTGAAGAAGCAGCCATTGCCCAAGATATGGCTTATCTGGCCAAGCTTTGGGAATATATCCAGCGTAAGCAGAAGATTATTGCAGTTCCCTCCCTGATTTTTGAAGAATTGCCTTTACCACAACGGATCATTCGTGATCTGGCCAATGAAGAAACTGCAAAAATCTACGTCGATTCACGTGAAATTCACGCCAAGCTGCAAGAGTTTGTCGAAGAATTTGTGCCGAATATGCGAGACCGCTTACTGCACTACCCGGGCGAGCGTCCAATTTTTGACTTATATAATGTTGAAGAAGATCTGCAAAAGGCGTTGCAAACTCGTGTCGCATTGAAATCGGGCGGTTATCTGATGATTGATCAGACCGAAGCCATGGCCACCATTGACGTCAATACCGGTTCTTATGTTGGTGGTCGCTCACTGGAAGACACTGTTTTTAAAACCAATATGGAAGCGACTCAGGTCATTGCACGTCAGTTGCGTCTGCGTAATCTGGGTGGAATTATCATCATTGATTTCATTGATATGCAGGAAGCGCAGCATCGTGAAGAAGTGATGAAACAGTTTGAGCGCATGTTGGAACGTGACCATGCTAAAACCAAGATTACTCAGGTATCTGAACTGGGTCTGGTGGAAATGACCCGGAAACGCACCCGTGAGTCACTGGAACATTTACTCTGTGAATCCTGTCCGACTTGTCAGGGACGTGGTTATGTCAAAACAGCCGAGTCAGTATGTTACGAAATATTCAGAGAAATTCTGCGTTATGCACGTGCTTATGAGTCGCAGAGTGGCTTTACTGTTGTCGCGCATCCCGCTGTAATTGATCGTTTACTAACAGTAGAGGCCCCAGCAGTCGCTGATCTAGAGCATTTCATTAATCGCGTGATTAAGTTCCAAGTAGAAAATCTGTATACGCAAGAGCAATACGATATCATTCTCAGCTGAAATTGTAACAGAATATCGTTAAACACTTGTTACATCTGAAATTTTACATTGGTGCTGTTATTTACAATACTAGATGCATGAATTAGCCAAAGCCGTTTCTCCCAGTTTCAGGCTTAGCAAAAGGAGTGTGTTATGAATATGAGTAAAGCAGTAATTAATAAAGGCCTAAAACACGTATTAGAACCAAAGACTGTACATGCAGGATATATTGTTGATGAGCGCGGTAATGAAGTCCAGATTACCGCCAGCATGATTCGCAATGCCTGCCATCAATTATTACAACAGTGTCGTACGATCAAAAGCTGATGCTACCGATACAGAATCTTGTGCAGATTGAAATAAATTCTAGGCAATCAAAAATGGATGCATCATCCCAAAAATATAAAATAAATTTAAAACGATGTTAAAAAATAAAACCAAGGGGCTCTATGAGCCCCTTAATTATGTGCGCTAGGACTGGCAAAAATGATCAACACTTTTTTCAGTTTATATATTCTATTTATTGATCTGCGGCTAGCTCACCGCCTGTAACTTTGGGACAGGTTCACCATCTACAATTCGTTCAAAACGCTGGATTTCTTCTTCAAGATGCGTCAGCAGATTCTGCATTTTCGGCAGGGCATTACGGCATGCGGTTAAGCCGACTTCCAGTTTGTCCAGATAGCTGGTCATGGTAATGTTTAAAGCCTGCCCATCTAGTACAATTGAGGCTGGATAAAGCGCTTCGAGACGTGCACCATTCCAATATAGCGGTTCCTGAGGGCCGGGTACATTGGAAATAATCACATTAAATGCCTGGCGCGTCGGCATTAAACCCGATGCAATGTTCAGACCGGCTGCACCATAGACAAAGGCACTATAATTTAAAATCTGATTGGCATTCATGCGTTTAAAACGTTCCTTGGCACTCAGTACACTGCCACGTACAATTTTGAGACGTTCCAGAGGATCTTCTTTATGGGTGCCCAGATTGGCCAGAATCATGGTAATGCGATTGGAAACATCCGAATCATCACTTCGAACCGAGGCCGGAACCATAGCAATTAATGGTTTTTTCGGTAAAGCGTTTTGTGATAGTAAATATTCACGTAGTGCACCTGAACAGATGGCCAGTACCATGTCATTAATCGTGACGCCCAATGCTTTAGAAATATGCCGTAAACGTGAAAATTCAAAGGATTGTGCCGCAAAACGACGCGAAGCACTGACACGTTGGTTCAGAATACAACTTGGTGCCTGAAAACTGGACACATAATCCGGATTGCGCCCCATATCCTTCATGACGGTCTGAGACAGCTCATAAGCGACGCGTGGTGCGCATTCTAGTTGGCCTTTAATGGTTTGCAGGACATTTTTAAAAGCATTGACTTTAGGTGCTTTAAGGCGTTTGGCGCGTGGCCCTTCCACACACCAAGGCGGTACAATACTCTTGGCATTCGGATCATGCGACAGCGATTTTTCGACCAGACGCATGCCGGCGATTCCGTCCACCATCGCATGATGGATCTTGAAATACATGGCAAAACGATTACCTTCAATCCCTTCAATAATATGACAGGTCCATAAAGGCTTGGCACGATCAATCAGCGCACTATGTTCTTGTGAAATATAAGTGAGCAATTCACGGATACGACCCGGTTTCGGCAGGGCAATATGACGAAAATGGTGATCTAAATCAAATTCTTGGTCTTCATCCCAAAACAGGCCGTTTAAATAATTATTAAAAGGTGGAATCGGCGATGATTTGGAGTTTTGAATATCAGTGACGAGATCCTGAATAAAGGAAGCTGGTGCATTTTCGGGAATTTGGAATAAAAATAGCCCACCTACATGCATAGGCTGCTGCCGTTTCTCTAAAGTTAAGAAAATAAAATCAATTGGATGTAATGGACGCATAGCGTAGATTGCCTCACTGCACTTTCTTCAGCTGCTCTGATCCGAACAACCTTGTTAGAATTATTAATATTGACATTACAAAGTATAGCGATTTTGCCACGGAAAGGTACTGATTTTTCTGTAGATGATTGGTTTATGAAAAAACCACCGACGAGTCGATGGTTATGCTAGATCATTTTTGCAAGTTGCCGGCATGCAGACCACATTCTTTATGCGTGGCTTCTTCCCACCACCAGCGGCCTTCACGTTCATGCTGATTCGGCAGGACAGGGCGGGTACAGGGTTCACAGCCGATTGAAACAAAACCTTTTTCATGCAGCGCATTATAAGGCACTTCCATCATGCGGATATAACTCCAGACATCTGCACTGGACCAGTTGGCCAGAGGATTGTATTTGATCAGCTGCTTACCCGGACCGGAAAAACCTGGATCTGCCTGAACCACAGGAATTTCATTGCGTGTACCCGGACTTTGGTCTTTGCGCTGACCAGTAATCCAGCCATCCAGCGTCGCCAGTTTTTTACGTAGCGGTTGAACCTTGCGTATACCGCAACATTCCTGATGGCCATCTTCAAAGAAACTGAATAAACCTTTGGTGGTCACTAAATTTTGTACTGCATCCGTTTCAGGGAAGCAGATTTCAATCTCGATGTTGTAATGCTTACGTACCCGTTCAATAAACTGATACGTCTCTGCATGTAGACGGCCAGTATCCAGACTGAATACCCGGAACGGTTTACCGAGATGCGATGCCATATCAATCAATACAATATCTTCAGCACCAGAAAATGAAATCGCAATTTCACCTTGCTGGCTCAGTGCAAGTGCCAAAATTTCATTGGGCGATTTATCTGCATATTCAGATGCAAGTGCATCAATACGATCAATAGTAGGAATGATGGTCATGAGAATCCTGGCGATATAGGCTTGGAAAGGACATGGCCTATATTAATTAATTTCACCTCTATTTTAATAGAATTGATTTAATTGACTTATCACTAAAAAATAAATACTTATGAAAAAAATAGATTTAAAAAAGTACAGTACAAAATCTGTTGCTTCAGCTATGATAGTGCAAAATTTTTTCAATACAACTTAGAGGGAATGTTCATGGAAGTCGTATGTCTAGATTTAGAAGGCGTGTTGGTTCCAGAAATCTGGATTAACTTTGCCAAAAAAACCGGTATTAAAGAGCTTGAAGCGACGACTCGTGACATTCCTGACTATGATGTACTGATGACCCAACGTCTGAATATTTTAAAACAGCACGGTTTGGGCTTGAACGATATTCAGGAAGTGATTGCAGAAATGGGGCCTTTCCCAGGAGCAAAAGAATTTGTAAAATGGGTCAGTACGCATTTTCAATTGATTATTCTTTCAGATACTTTCTATGAATTTGCACATCCACTCATGAAGCAACTGGATTGGCCGACTATTTTTTGCCATAAATTAGAAACGGATGAAGCAGGCATGATCTCTGCTTATAAATTGCGTCAGCCAGATCAAAAACGTCAAGCAGTGAAAGCGTTACATGGTTTGAACTTCCGTGTCATTGCAGCAGGGGATTCTTATAACGATACAACCATGCTGGGCGAAGCAGATGCTGGTTTCCTGTTTGATGCACCTGAAAATGTCATTGCGGAATTTCCGCAATTCCCGCCAATTCGTGGCTATGAAGCATTAAAAGAAGCGATTCGTAATGCTTCAGTGCGTGACATTCCGGCTTAATCTTTTAAGTACATTGGAATAAAAGAAAGGGCGCTTATAGCGCCCTTTCTTTATGAGATCGATTTATTAGAAGCGATAACCGATTTTCATGCCATAACCGAGTGCATAATTATCTTCAAAATCACCCACGATATCTGTACCACGTTTTGCTTTAGCATCACCTAGCCAGAAGTATTTAACACCGGCTTGAATAAAATAGTTTTCAGCAGGGCTGTATTGACCACCTAAGCCCACGCTCCAGTAACCTTCAGTTGGACCAAGAGTCGTGACAGGATTACCTGCACCAGAATCGTATCCGACAGCTGCTGTACCTGACCATTTATTATTAAATTTATGACCTAGACCCACAGTTGCTGAATATTGATCATCAGAATAGTCAATTAAGTTTTGATTAATTATAGGATGCGACAGTAATTGTGGGCTAACTGCGAAATTATCCCAATGCACCCAACGTAAGTTGGCGAATGCTAAAGTATTTTGTGCAATACCTGTTTGAAGATCAATATTTACTGATTGTGGAGTTATTGCTTCAACATCACTATTGATATTTCTGAGATCAACAGTTACCGGGAGTAAGGTACCTGCTGGAGCATATAATGTTGAAGTTTCTTTACTTTTAGCATCATGTTTAATTTCGGAGCGATATGTAACAGAAGCTTTTAAAGCAATTTCAGGAATTTGATAAGCAAAACCTGCCAGCCAACCCCAAGCTTCTTCCTGTTCAATTTTAATGTTATACCCACTTAATGCTTTATAAGCTGCACCACGTAATGAAATATCGGCTTCAACAGTTTGCCATACTGGACCTGCATAAAAATTCCAGTTTTCTGTAGGTTGATAGCCAATTAATGCAGTTAAATTATGAGTATCTACTTCAACTGAAGTACCTTCTACTCCATCACCAAATGAACCTGCAATTGAAGAATACTTTGCATCTGCGCCAAAAGGTTGATCATAAATTAAACCAAGTGAAATTTTATCAGTCGCTTGTACTTTAATTGCTGCAGAAGGGAAATAATAGTCTTCACCCATATCACTGATTTTCTCGCCCTCTAAACTAGTGACTGTAGAAGAACCTTTTACCGTTGGATCTAAGACAGAAATACCTGCTTCTGCATAATTCCCCGGTTGTAAAAAGGCAGAAATAGACTGACCAGAACGATCTAGGCCTGCTGCCTGAACAGCAGAAAGAGGTAAAGTGCTAAGTAAAATAGCTAAATAAACTTTATTAAGCTTCATGGTACGTTCCCTGATGCCATCTGTAACAAAAATGTGCTGGAAAAGTAACATAAATTTAAAAAGAGTAAATGCTCAGCTTTGCCGAAGAAATGAACTAAAGCGGTTAAGGAAAGGGGTTGCTTAGAGTATTTATACTATATTTTTTAATTTAAGTTTATGAAAAATATGAAATTTAAATTGTTTAAAATAGTGCAAAAGAACTAAAAAATTATTAATTTTAATTGATGGTAAAATAATCGAATAATATGCAAGTGTATAAAAATAGAATGAGACAATAAAAAACCACCCGAAGGTGGTTTTTTATTTTAGGAGAACTTAGAAGCGGTAACCCATTTTTAAGCCATAACCTAAAGCGTGGTTATCTTCAAAGTTACCTACATTTGGATTAGCAACTGTTAAAGCTTGAGCATCACCTAGCCAGAAGTACTTCACACCGCCAGCAATAAAGTAGTTAGGCGCTGGGCTAAATTGTAAACCAAGGCCTACATTCCAGTAACCTTCTGTTGGGCCAAGTGTAGTTACAGGATTACCAGCACCTGAGTCCCAACCTACAGAAACATTACCTGCCCATTTATCGTTAAATTTACGACCTACGCCTACAGTAGCTGACCATTGCTCTTCATTATATTCAACAAGATTTCCACCTTCCAAGGCAGATTGACCCGGTAAGGTAGATAATGCATCTAACACTTGACCAAATTCATTTGGTCTAATAGCAAAACCTTTCCAATCTACCCAACGAACATTCGCAAATGCCACAGTGTCTGCCATGATGCCAGTTTGGAAATCAAGATTTACAGATTGAGGCGTGGTTACAGATGTTTTGCCTGGTGTAAATTCACTGATAGCATCACGAGCTTGTCCTGCTATACCCGCTGCCATTTGCTCTCTAGTTGGTGATGGAACTGTCGCTGGAATTTGAGCCAATGCGCCTTGATAAGTTAAGCCGAAAACTGCATTTCTAGTTGCATTAAAAGGATCAGCACCAGCTAGTGTTTCTCTAGTTGCCAATTCATGCTCAATATCTGAACGATAAGTTAAAGATGCTTTTAAGGCAATTTCAGGGATTTGAAAAGCGAGGCCTGCTAACCAACCTGTAGCACCATCTTTTTTCATATCTGCGTCATACGCAAGTGTTGTACCTAAAGCATTATAGGCTGTACCACGTAGTGTTACTTTTCCTTTCGCTGTTTGATAAACAGGGCCAGCATAGATGTTCCAGTTTTCCGTTGGTTGAAAACCAAAAATGGCAGTTAAGTTTTCAGTTGTTACTTCTGCTGCTGTACCTTCTCCGCCAAATGAAAATGCGCTACCAACAGAATTTGGTGCTGAATATTCTGCTTCAGCCCCAAATGGTTGGTCATAAAGAAGACCAAAAGAAAAATTATCAGTAACTTGGAACTTTAAAGCTGCTGATGGGAAGTAGTAGTCGCTTGCCATATCACCGGTTGGTTGGCCCCCTAAAGCAGTTGAACTAGTACCAGATACCGAAGGGTCTAATACAGAAATGCCTGCCTCAAAGTAATTACCTGGTTGTAAAAACGCTGCGATAGATTGTCCCGAACGATCCATAGCTGCAGCAAATGCGCCTGTCATTGGTAACGTTGCTAAAATCATTGCAGTAGTTAATGTTTTTAATTTCATTTACGTCTTTCCTTGAGGTACAAATTTATATCTAGCGTTGTTGTTTGCACTTATTTGATTTTTTGGAGATAACGGTTAATAAACCGTAATCATTTGTTACTCCATGTGCCAAAAATACCACAATTAAAATAAGAGTAAATGCTCTAGAAAAAACTAATTAGTCTAAAAAAGCACCAAAATAGAGTTTTTACACCAAAAAATAGCCTCATTTTGAAATAAGTATTTGAAAGTAAAAGAAATAAAATAATGAAGAAAAAATGACTTTTTGTATAAAAAATATTCTAAAAATATGAAGATTAACGCTAATTTTTTGAAGTATAGATCACATTTTGAAAGGATGGTGCGCCCTGCGGGACTCGAACCCACGCCGGTCACTTAGGAGGCAACTGCTCTATCCAGTTAAGCTAAGGGCGCAAAGAACGGTTAATGTACTGCAAAATAAAGCAAAAAAAAAGTTATTGCTGGAGCAATAACTTTTTCAAATCTCATTTAAATAACGTGATTAGCTATTTTTCGGTTTAAGCAACTTAAACAGGCCTAACATGATCACAATCCAGACAGGAATCATATAGACCGATTCCTGGAATCCTTGTGTCCACATAATGTAAAGAATAGTTGCAATAAAGCCCAGTACCAAGATGTTGCTTGCAGGTGACCACAGCGCAGGGAACGATGTTTTCTGTCCGAGCTTTTTCATACTCTGAATAAATTTCAGATGGGTCAGCGTAATCATGGCCCAGTTCAATACCAATGCACCGACTACGATGTAAATCAGATGACTTAAGGCATCTTCAGGCACGAAGTAGTTGAGTAGTACACAACCGAAAATCAGCGCGGCAGAGAACAATACAGCAGGAATTGGCGTACCTTGCTTATTCACTTTCATGAAGACTTTCGGGGCATTTCCTTGCTGTGCTAAACCATACAGCATCCGGCTATTGGCATACATACCGCTGTTATAAACTGACAGTGCTGCTGTCAGAATAATAAAGTTCAGTAAGTGTGCAGCCCAGCCAATACCCAATTGACTGAAAATCATCACAAACGGACTTTTATCCAGGCCACCCAGTTCCAGCTGATTCCAAGGCACCAGCGACAACAGAATCGTTAATGCACCGACATAGAAAATCAGAATACGGAAAACCACCTGATTAATCGCTTTCGGAATGGTTTTCTCTGGATTTTCAGCTTCTGCTGCTGCCATACCAATCAGTTCGATACCACCAAAGGCAAACATCAGGAAGGCCAGCATGAAGAATAAACCTTCAAAGCCATTCGGGAAGAAGCCACCTGCAGTCCATAAGTTGCTAAACGATGCAGCTGATGATGCATCTGCAGTCAGGATCAGGTACAAGCCAAAGACAATCATGGAAACGACCGCAGTCACTTTAATGATTGAAAGCCAAAATTCTGATTCACCGTAGAATTTCACATTGCCGAGGTTGACCAGGGTAATCACGATAAAGAAAAACAGTACCGATGCCCAAGCTGGAATAAAAGGCCACCAATAGTTAATATATTTCGCAACGGCAGTAAGTTCGGTCATGGCCACCAGGATATATAAAATCCAGTAGTTCCAGCCCGCAAGGAAACCGGGGAACTTGCCCCAGTATTTATAAGCAAAATGGCTGAATGAACCTGCGACAGGTTCATGAACAATCATCTCACCCAATTGACGCATGATTAAAAATGCAATCAAGCCACCAATGGCATAGCCCAAAATAATAGAAGGACCCGCAGATTGGATCACCTGTGCGGAACCTAAGAATAAGCCTGTGCCAATTGCACCGCCCATGGCGATCAACTGAATATGACGGTTCTTTAAGCCACGCTGAAGTTGTGAAGACTCGTTATTCAAAGTGTTCAGCCCGACAATGGAAAAAATAAGTATAAAGATTGTAATGGAACAAAGTTCAGAAACCTAGTGCAAGACTTTGAATGAAATATTATTATCAGATTTATAATAAAAAATTATAAAAATAAATTAAATAAAAGATAACTGAATCAATATATTAATTTTATTGACATTGTAACTGATGAGTTTCCTGTTTTTTTGCTCTGATACGAATGCTGATTTTTTATACTTAGGTCGGAGCACTGAACTTCCTTGGCTTTAAAGCGATTATACTCTTCTCATAAGTATTCCATAACTTTTACCAAAACAAAGACAAGCCAAAGGATGAAACAATTCATGAGTTTTGCAGCCCAAATCAAGATTCCTGCAACCTATATGCGTGGAGGCACCAGTAAAGGCGTTTTTTTTAAGCTGGATGATTTGCCCGCAGAAGCACAACAGGCCGGCCGGATTCGTGATCAGCTTCTGCTGCGCGTGATTGGTAGCCCAGATCCTTATGCTAAACAGATCGATGGTATGGGCGGCGCCAGTTCCAGTACCAGCAAGACCGTGATTCTGTCAAAAAGCCAGCAGGCCGATCATGATGTAGATTATTTATTTGGTCAGGTGTCAATTGACCGTCCTTTTGTGGACTGGAGTGGTAATTGCGGTAATCTCACCGCAGCAGTGGGAGCTTTTGCCATTTCTAATGCTCTGATTGATAGATCACGTATTCCGGAAAATGGGCTGTGTACAGTCCGCATCTGGCAGGCCAATATTCAAAAAACCATTATTGCGCATGTACCAATGCGAAATGGTCAAGTTCAGGAGTTGGGCGATTTTGAACTGGATGGCGTGACTTTTCCGGCAGCCGAAGTACAGATCGAGTTTTTAGATCCTGCCGATGATGATGGCGAAGGCGGTTCGATGTTTCCGACAGGCAATCTGGTCGATACGCTGGAAGTTCCCAATATTGGCAGTTTTGAAGTCACCATGATTAATGCCGGCATTCCCACCGTGTTCTTGAATGCGGGAGATTTGGGGTATAACGGCACCGAGCTTCAGGATCATATGAATAATGATGCGGCAGCGCTGGCAAAGTTTGAAACCATTCGTGCTTATGCTGCGAAGCAGATGGGATTGATTCAGGATATTAGCGAAGCAGCTAACCGTCAGCACACCCCAAAAATCGCTTTTGTAGCGCCATCCAAAACTTATACCTCATCAAGTGGCAAGGTTATTGCCGAAGCAGATGCCGATATTCTGGTTCGCGCCTTGTCTATGGGGAAACTGCATCATGCCATGATGGGCACAGCTGCGGTGGCCATTGGTACGGCGGCAGCCATTCCGGGGACTCTGGTGAATCGGGTGGCAGGCGGTGTAGAGTGTGAAGCCGTGCGTTTTGGCCATCCTTCGGGGACTTTAAGAGTCGGTGCACAAGCAAGCCAGGAAAATGGAGAGTGGAAAGTGAAGAAAGCCATCATGAGTCGCAGTGCACGTGTGTTGATGGAAGGTTGGGTACGCGTTCCTGAAGATGTTTTGCTCTAGTTTGATTTGCCGACCCATTATTTAGCCTGAGAAAATTACTGTTGTGACCATTACTGGCCAAAATTTTGACTCAGCTATCGTTGGCATGGTAGGAAGTAATAAAAGCTATCAGAGAATACGTTTAAATATCTAAACTTGTTTATATTTAGAGGTAGATATTGTCCAGCCTCATCTTTCCTTTAAAAGTTTAAATGGATTTGTGCAGGTGAAATCCTACTTTGGAAAGACCCAAGGTAGGCAAAGGTCTCTTATTGCCCATACACAACGTCCTGTGGTGATGGGCAATGTGTGGCATCTCTGCCACAGGCACTTGATAAATCCAAGCACTTCAACTCTGGGACAGTAGCGCTGTCGCGGCAGTGGTTTTTTAGTGGAGGAACATATTTTGATATCTATTGCTGCTTTAAATCAATCCACAGATAAAGCTGAAAATTCAAGGCGATTGTAGGTACAATAGTGCTTATCAGGACAAGTGGCTCAAACTTGTTATTTTCATCCTTCCGGACTATGTATTCGAGGCAAATGTGTCATCTATTACTGACGTATCAATCCATGCATTGACTCAAGCACAACATCGTATTCAACAAGATTTACTGACAGCCCTAGATGCCTTTGCCATTCCTGAACCTTTAAAGTCGGCGGTGCATCATGCCGTGATGCTGGGAGGGAAGCGTGTTCGTCCAGCATTATGCTATGCCACAGCAGCACTAAAACCGAATCAGAATACCGCGGCGGTACGCCGTGCGGCGGTTGCGATTGAATTTATCCATTGTTATTCACTGGCACATGATGATCTGCCGTGTATGGACAATGATTTGCTGCGCCGTGGTCAGCCGACCTGTCATGTGGCTTATGGTGAAGATACCGCGCTTTTGGCAGGTGATATTCTACAGTCGATGGCCTTTGAAATTTTAGGCAGTCGTCTGTTTGATCAAGGTCCTGCGGTAGATGCTTCGATTGTGCTAAAACAAATGCAGATTCTGGCCACAGCCTCTTCGAAAATGGTCAATGGTCAGGTGTTGGATTTGCAGTCCGAAGGCAAAAAAATTGATCAGGACGTATTAGAAACCATTCATCGTAATAAAACCGGTGCCTTGATGAGTGCTGCGATCATGATGGCGGCGGTCACAATCTTTGAAGGTACAGATCTGGCGATTCCAAAGCTGCGTGAGTTTGGACAGGCGATTGGTCTGGCCTTCCAGGTGCAGGACGATATTCTGGATATTATTTCTGATACCGAAGTGTTGGGTAAAACAGCTGGCAAGGATGAGCAGGTAGAAAAATCGACATATCCTGCCTTGATGGGGCTGGAACAGGCCAAAGCCTATGCACAGCAATTGCATGATCAGGCCTTAGCCGCACTTGCTCATTTTGATGATCAGGCGGCAGAGCTGATCTCTATCACCCAGTTTTTACTTCAGCGTAAAAATTAAAATGCTTGAATCTGTTCATTGTTTTTATTTTGAGTGATTGTTCAGGTATTAAAAAAGCGGACTTTAAAGTCCGCTTTTTTTGATCGTTAATTTTATTTGGTTTCGTTATACAGACGTTCAGCCTGTTCAAAACGATCGGTAATTTCAGCCGTAGGTACTTTACCCATCAAGCTCACTACAATGATGGCAATGAATGAGCAGATAAAGCCCGGGATAATTTCATAGACACCTGTTGCTGCGAACAGGTTTTTCCATAAAATCACCATCACTGCACCCATAATCATACCTGCCAAGGCACCATTCAAAGTCATGCGTTTCCAGAACAGGGACAGAATGATCAGCGGGCCAAATGCAGCACCAAAACCGGCCCAGGCATAAGCGACCAGACCCAGCACTTTCGATTCAGGATTACCCGCCATCCAGATTGCCAGCAGGGCAATCAGCAGCACCATAAAACGGCCAACCCAAACCAGTTCTTTTTGAGATGCATTTTTGCGCAGGAAGGATTTATAAAAATCCTCTGTCAGCGTACTTGAGCAGACTAGAAGCTGACAGCTTAAAGTACTCATTACCGCAGCCAAAATCGCAGCCAGGACAATACCGGCAATCCATGGGTTGAACAGAATTTTGGTCAATTCCATAAATACAGTTTCAGGATTGGCATTCACCATACTGGCCAGTTCCGGATGTTGCTGGAAATAAGCAATACCAAAGAAACCGGCAGCCACGGCACCAGCTAAGCACAGGATCATCCAGGTCATACCAATACGGCGTGCATTTGGAATTGACTTGACTGAATCTGCCGCCATAAAGCGCACCAGAATATGTGGCTGACCAAAATAACCCAAGCCCCATGCCAGTAGCGACAGGATAGCCACCGTACTTAAGTCACCGACCAGATTCATGGCCTGTGGACGTGCCGTTTCAAGCGCCAGAGTGACCTGAGACATATCAGAGAAGGTCAATAGGGTCACAATTGGCGTGAGCAACAGCGCAAAGATCATCAGGCCGGCCTGAATGGTATCGGTCCAGCTAACTGCCAGAAAACCGCCAATAAATACATAACTGATGGTGGCAATGGCACTGATCCAGAGCGCCGTCGTGTAGGACATTTCAAACATGCTTTCGAACAGGCGCGCACCTGCTACCATGCCTGAGGCACAGTAAATCGCAAAGAAAATCAGAATCACAAAAGCCGATACAATACGTAAAATTTTCTTCTGGTCGTTAAAACGATTGGAAAAATAATCTGGAAGGGTCAGGGCATTGTGCTGAACTTCCGTATGTACCCGTAAACGGCCAGCCACCAGCAACCAGTTTAACCAGGCACCAATAATCAGGCCAATGGCAATCCACATTTCCGACAAACCAGAAAGATAAATTGCACCGGGCAGGCCCATCAGCAGCCAGCCACTCATATCGGAAGCTCCAGCGGAAAGTGCAGTAACAAAACTACCTAAACGACGGCCCCCTAAAATGTAATCGGAAAAGTTTGTGGTCGCACGATAAGCCATCAGGCCGATCACCACCATGGCGACAATATAAAAAAGAAAGGTAATTAACGTTGGATTTAGGGAGCTCATACGGTATCCATTTTCGAGTTGGACAGTAATCGAATAAGGACTTATGTTGATGATAAATGCTGTGGCGAAACACAGATCTGGCATCAAAGCCCAAAGGATTTCAAAAAATAACGCGAAATTTAAGCATAAATTCCAAATCTTTGCTGAGATTTTCGTGTTTAAACGAAAAATAGGCAGCGAATACGCTGCCTATGGATTTGAAAATGAAAATTTTTACTGAGGCGGACGACCCATCACGCCTCGAATCGTGTTCAGCACGTCTGCAGGCAAGACCACCGTTTTGGCATTCGGTGATTTGGCCATATCTTGCATGGCCTTGATATATTGCTCACCGAGTAAATAGGCAACCGGAATCTCATTACTACCAATTGCCGAAGTCACCATATCAATCGCACGTTGTGAAGATTCAGCCAGAACCACCTGTGCTTCTGCATCACGGCGCGATGCTTCCAGACGACCATCCGCTTCCAGAATGGTAGCCTGTTTTTCACCATCAGCTTTGGTCACGGTCGCACGACGTTGACGTTCAGCAGCGGCCTGTTCTTCCATCGCGGTTTGCATGGTGACTGACGGTTTAATGTCCTGAATTTCAACTGTTTTCAGGGTAATACCCCAGTCCGAGATATCATCGGAAATACTGGATTTTAAACGTGCTTTAATATGATCACGTGATGATAGTGCATCATCCAGATCCATTTCACCGACAATCGAACGTAATGAGGTTTGTACCAGGTTTTGAATTGCCCAAGAATAGTTTTCAATGCCGTAGACCGCTTTTTCAGGTGTGGTCAGGTTGATATAGGCCACCGCATTCATGAGTAACACGGCATTATCGCGGGTAATCACTTCCTGTGAAGGAATATCCAGCACAATATCTTTGGTGGTGACTTTATAAGCCACTTCATCAATATACGGAATGACAAAATTCAGACCCGGATTCAGCGTCGTATGGTATTTGCCCAAGCGTTGTGCGATCCATTTATAACCTTGCGGGACAATACGTACCCCTTTAAAAATCGTAATCGCCACAAAGGCCAAAAATGCGATAACAATTATAGTTCCACCAGACATATCTTATTCACCTTTTTCATTTTGATAATGTGTGCTGTGGGGTTGAACCACCAGATCATTCCCCAGAATATCCACGACGCGAACACGGTCACCGACCTGAACCTGATCCAGAGTACGACATTCCCATTCATCTGAGCCTAAAACCGGCATCGGGAAACGTACTCTGATTTGTTCATTTTCCAGATTGGTTTGAATGACCATACCAATCTGGCCAATCGTCGCTTCACGAGACAGACCAGCTTTGGTTTTATCAATCGAAAGTGGCTTGATAAATTTAAACCATGCCAGCGTACAGAGGATGGATAGAGCAATCCAGGTCAGGATCTGGGTGGTCAGTCCCATCATCGGGAACATCCAGTATAAAATGCCCACTAAAATGGCGCCGATACCAAACCACAGGGCAGCAAAAGCGGGTAGAAGCAATTCCGAAAGAATCAGCAAAACGCCTAATACAAACCAGTGCCAGGGTTCAATAACAAATTCCATATCGTGACCTATATCGCTAAGTGTTTAATTAATCATCATTATGTGATTAAGCCCAATGTAACAGATGCCGGTTCAGATGAATATAAAAAATTCGTACCTTAGAATTTCGCAGCACGTGGTGCTTTAAATGCAGCAGGGGACTGTTTGAAATCAGTAATCATTTTCTGGATGGCCCGGATTTTTAACTGTGCTGCTTTTTCACCCTCCAGAATGGTTTGATTGCTGGCCTTTAAATCCAGGGTGCCAATATGGCCAACTTTAGGCTGGATTACCACATTGGCCTGACTGAGTTCTTCATGAATACTTTGCTGTCCCATAATATTCAGGGTTTGATCCAGCACACCCCACATATTCAGGGCTTTACTAGCATCCGGACGAGCAGAAATATCGACAGCAATGACCAGATCGGCACCCATATCCTTGGCAGTTTTGACTGGAATCGGGCTGACCAGTCCACCATCGACATATTTCAGACCGCCAATGGTGGCCGGGACAAATACATTGGGAATACTGCAAGAGGCGCGCACCGCCTGTCCGGCATTGCCTTTAATAAAGTCTGCCTTGCGTCCCGTATCCAGGCGGGTCGCCACCGCAGCAAACCGTATCGGGAACTGCTCAATCGGTTTATTCGCCACATTTTTGTTGACGAAATCCTGTAACTTTTGTCCGGCAATAATCCCTTGCCGATTCAAGGTTAAATCACGGATGTCCGATTCCTTAAAATTCAAGGCAATTTGCTGCAACTGATACGGTGATTTGCCGCTGGCATATAGACTGCCGACAAAACTGCCGGCACTTGTGCCTGTGACAATTTTCGGTTTAATGCCGTGTGACTCCAGTACCTTAATCACGCCAATATGGGCGAAGCCTTTCGCACCGCCGCCGCCAAGTGCAATTGCAATCACGGGTTCGCGGGCCTGAAGTGGTGTAGGAGTCGGTGTGGTTTTACTGGCTTTATCACATGCAGCCAGACTGAGGCCAAGACAGCCAATCAGAGCATAAGACACTAATTTCATTGTAGGAAATGATCACTAAATCATCAAAATATAGGCTATCAGAGCAAAAAAACAGGATTTTGCCTAGTCTTTTTTCAACAGCTTTTGTAAAGGCCTGGCAATCCAGTCTGGATTTTTTGCCGAAATCTTGCCTTGATAATGTGCATAAATCTGCACCAGATCATGTTCATAATCGCCCGTCGGCTGATAGACACCCAGAATATGAATGGTTTTAATATCATAATCAAAAGCCAGCATGACAATAGGCAGGCCGGCTTGATCGGCAATATGATAAAAACCACTGCGGATTTTTTCTGGCGCTTTACGTGAACCTTCGGGTGCCATGCCGACCCAAATCTGGGGTTTTCGCTTGATGATTTCCACGATCTGCTGGGTATGACCTTGTGGACTATCCCGAACCACCGGAATCACCCCAATCCATTCAAGTAAGGGCTTTAATGGGGTATGGAACAGGCTGTTTTTACCAAAAATAGTGACCTTTAACCCGATAGCTAAGAGTGCAATAAAACCATACCAGGCATCAATATTGGACGTATGTGGAGAAATAATCGCAACGGCTTTTGGTAAATTGGGAAACTCACCTTCAAGCTGCCAGCCCTGCACTAAAAAGATCCGTTTAAAAAAATAACGGCTGAGTCGATTGCCTCGACTGGGCACCAAGGGAGGTAATTCTGGAAAGTGCTTTTTGGTCATGCTTAAATTCTCTTCCTGACACATATTTTTCTTTATTTTTAATGATATTAGGCTTTTACTTTGGTTTTTTCATTGGCAAAATGTCCAGCTTGTTGAATGATTTCTGCTTCTTTTGCCTATTAAGGACCCAGCATGCCGAATATGCGGAATACTTACATTGTGTTGTTTTCCCTGTATTGGGCGCAAGGATTGCCAGTCGGATTTATGACCCATGCTTTGCCGGTGATCTTACGGGCAGAAGGAGTGTCGCTGGCACAGATCGGTAGTTTTGGCCTGCTCATGCTGCCTTGGTCAATCAAGGTGTTTTGGGCGCCATTGGTCGATCGTTATGGCTCTAAAGCTACAGGGCATTATCGAAGCTGGATTATTCCGCTGCAATTGCTCTCGGTGGCAGTGCTGATCGCCTTGTCCTTTTTGCCCATTCAGGCTTTAGATCAGCCGGTTTATCTATTGGCCTTTTTTATTGCGTTATTATTTATGAATGGGGTGGGGGCGACACAGGATATTGCCACCGACGCACTGGCAGTCAATATTCTGAAAAATGAACAGCAGCACTGGGGCAATACTTTTCAGGTGATTGGATCACGTTTGGGTTTCATTGTCGGTGGTGGTGCGATTTTACTGTTTTTAGATCTGTTGCAGTGGCAAAGCACTTTTTTGCTTTTGGCTGCACTGGTTTTTATAAACACACTGCCTGTTTTAAAATTTAAAGAGCCACAGCATCGCTCGATCGCATCTGAGCAAATTACCGCTTCCAGTAAAATAAAAATCAAAGCCTATTTTCAGTATTTTTATACACATCCAGGCTTGCGTTGCTGGCTGCTGGTCTTGCTGACATTTAAAGTTGCAGATGGGCTGTCTGGCCCTTTGCTGAAGCCTTTAATGGTCGATCTCGGTCTGAGTTTCAGCCAGATCGGCGTATATGTGACCATGCTGGGTGCAGGTGCCGCCTTGATCGGGGCCGGTTTGGCAGGTTATTGCCTGAAGTTTTTTTCGCGTCGCTCTTGTTTGATGTCTTTTTCGATTCTCAAAATACTGAGCTTAATGGCCTATGCCTGGCTGGCAGCACAATATGAAGCCCAGCTTAAAGTCGAAAACTGGCTGATTTATACTATTAATGCAGCAGAAGATCTGGTTTCAGCCATGTTGTTGGTGGTGATGCTGACGCTCATTATGCAATACAGCCGTAAGCACCTGGCCGGGACTGATTTTACTTTTCAAGTCTCAATTATGGCGACGATCAGTGGTGGACTTTATAGCCTCAGTGGAATTTTAGGAGATAGATTGGGCTATCAAACCTATTTAAATTGTATCCTAATCATTGCCTTTTTCTGCCTGATGCCAATATTCCGATGGATGAAAGCTGAGGAAAAAGTGTAAAATTTCTAAATAATCAATCGTTTGGTTAAATATTAGCCTAAAGTACTAAAAGGAATATATAAATATAATTTTAATAATTTTGTAATATAAGCACCGTGTGTATGATTTGTTACAAAATAAATTAAAGGATTCTTTTTGATGAAAACTAAGTTAGCAACAGCAATCGCATTCAGCCTTTTGGCGGGGACTACTTTTGCAGCACCAACCTTCTATGGTGAGATTGATGCGACAGTAGATTACTTACCTGAAGATAATGCGTCACCTGCGTCTGATCGGGATGTTGTCGAACTGAACAGCAACAACTCATTTATTGGTCTTAAAGGCGATGAAAAACTAACTGACCGTTTAAGTGCACTGTATCAAGCTGAATTTACCTTCTATGTAGATAATGGTGGTAGTACTGATACCTTTGTACCGCGTAATCTTTTAGTTGGTCTAAAAGATGAAAAATTAGGTACAGTAAAGCTGGGTAAAATTGATACGCCAGTAAAACAGCTTTCTTCAGTAGTTGATACTTTCAATAACTATGTAGCCAATAAAGCAGATGTTGCAGGTATTTTTACTGGCGAAAACCGTATTGATAATGTTGTAGTCTATGAAGCGCCTGCCTTTGCAGTCGGTGAAGGTAAACTAAAAGCAACTGCACTATTAGCAACAGGTGAAGCTGGTGGCATTAGCTCTTCTAAAGGTGGTGCTAAAGTTGCAGGTCGTGGTTTAGGTGATGCATGGTCAGCATCTGTAGTGTATGACAGTAAACCTGTTGTTTTAGGTATTGGTTACGATAAAGCAATTCCATCGAACTTCGCAGGTCGTGGCTTTGTAAATGCTTCTGCTCCAGAAGTTACAGGAGGAGCGGCAGGCAGTGCATTTGCAGCAGCAAATACAATTCGTGCAATCGGCCGTATCAACCTCGATAATAGTTTAGCACTTAAAGCACTTTATCAAACTTCCGAAGTTGAAGCCGTTGCAGGTAATGACGCTGCTGCAGCATTGATTGATGATCAACACGCTTGGTTAATTGGTGCGGAATACAACCTTCCAAATGCAAAAGCTTGGACAGTAAAAGGTCAATATAGTCAAAGTACCACTGAATTCACTACTGCTAAAGCAGATTTTGAAGCTCAACAAATTCTTGTTGGTGCAGACTATGCTTTCTCTAAACAAGTCAAAGCATATGGTTATGCTGGTTATCTAACGCTTGAACAAGGTTCATTAGAGACTAAACAGCCTGTACTTGGCACAGGTCTAGAATACAAGTTCTAATTTTATAACAAGCTAAAAGCGGTGCTTCGGCATCGCTTTTTTTATGCTTAAAACAACAAAACTTAGCAATTTTATGTCTGATCTAATAAGTTTCGGGCTGTTACCATGAATGAAAGTTTCAGCATTTCGTTTTGAAAATTATGCCTATTCAAGCTGTATTATTTGACCTCGACAATACCTTGACCCATCGTGATCTAACGGCCCAAGCTTATAGCTGCTATCTGGCAGAATATTATGCGTCTGCATTTGCACAGGTCGAACCAGAAAAAATTATCGAGATTGTAAGACGCATCGATAATGGCGGTTATCCTAAAAAGGAATTGCTAACGCATGGCAGCATCGGGGCTTCGGCAGCTTATGCATTATTACAGGAGCTATCCTGGTTAAATCCACCCAGCATAGATGAGCTGGCACAGTTCTGGTTTAGCCAGTTTGGTCGCTGCGCTGTAGAAATGCCGGATGTCAAGCAGGTGCTAGAGCAATTAAAATCTCAAGGCTATCAATTGGCAATTGTTTCGAATGGTGGACATGACACCCGTTTAAATACCATTCGAGGTTTAGGCATTGCCGATTATTTCGAGGAAATCATCAGTTCGGGTTTAGTGGGTTTTAACAAACCACAGCCAGAAATTTTCCAGATTACTGCACAACGTTTAGGCGTCTTGCCTGAACATTGTTTATATATTGGCGATCATCCAATCAATGATATACAAGGGGCAAAAAATGCCGGAATGCATGCCTTGTGGATGCAGGGCTTTCATCCTGATGCCGAAGAAATCCAATATAAAATCCAGCAGCTACCTGAAATTTTCACGCATTTACAACGGCTGAATCAGCTTTAATTCAAGTGATGCGTAAACAATTAATCGCTTCAGCCCACTGTGCTGATTTGCAGCGAGGACATTGTTGTGCAGCTGTGGAGAGGTTTTGAACCTGACCGCAATAAATACAGGCATATAAACGGTCTGCTTTCACCTGCTCCACGATCGAACAGGTTTTAGGAAATAGTGGCAGCCCAGGCTGAACCTCATCCGATTTGAAAAACAGGATACTGAACTTACCGTCTGTTTCCAGTAAACCGGTACGCACCTGACCCAGATGTTCTACGCCTTGCTGGCGCATTTCGGCAAAGAATTCATCATGTGACATTTTGCCTTTTTTAATTTCCTCAATGACCAGCAGGCCATCTTCCACAATATAAATCGGTTTGCCTTCCAGTAGGTCTTCAAACCATTGGTATTTCATCATCAGCCAAGTGGTCAGGCGATACATCAGGATAATCACCGACATTACCAGAACTGCCTGAATCAGGGGAATATCTTCGGTAAACATCGGGTCACCGGCAATTGAGCCCAGGGCGAGAATGATCGCGACTTCAAAGATGGAAAGCTGTCGTACACCACGTTTTCCGGTCAGCCGTAAAAACAGGATAATCATGATATACATGACTATACAACGTAGCAAAATCTCTGATGCAAAGCTCCAAGTCGTATCATGAATAAAGATCGAGACCCAATCCATTAAGCTGTTCCTATATAACGCGTTGAGCTGAGTCTAGCAATGTGGCAGGTTTATTTACTGCTGTGTTTATGTAAGCTTTTGAATATAAAATATATTATTGAAAAATAGAGCGAATTTATAATCAGATTTATTTATGAAGTAGCTAGAAGTTTCATGTAAATATTGCATAAATATTCATCACTTTAATTGTGATTCAGCTCACACTTTATTCCAAGTTGGTTTAGGACACTAAAATGATTATCTTATTGAAATTTAAATAATAATTTATAAATACTCTATCTTTTCATAGGCTTAAGTGTTTGGAAATTTGTAAGTAATTCACCAAAATTAAGTAAAAATCTGTAGTTTGTGCTCTGAAAAATGAGGCAGTCATAAGCCTAAAAATTTGTTTTCTAAATGAAAAATTATTGATTACGGTTCTAAGAGGGAAAATTATTGTGAAAAAAATATTCACATTTTTAACAGTGTTTGGTTTGAGTACGGCAGGCTATGCAGATGCCAATTGGGGCTATATGCAGCCTGAACAATGGTCGAATTTAAGCCAGAAATATACTGCCTGTGATGGTGCGAATCAGTCGCCAATTAATATTGAGCGGACGGTAAAAGCACAATTGGAACCGCTGAAATTTAGTTATAACACCATGATTCACGCCATTGAAAATAAAGGTCATACCATTCAGGTGGACTTTGCCGAAGGTGGTGTGCTGGAGCTGGATGGGGAGCGTTTTGAGCTGAAACAGTTCCATTTGCATAGTCCGAGTGAGAACCTGATTCAAGGTAAAAGTTATCCTTTAGAGATTCATTTTGTCCATGCCAATGCTGATGGTGAGCTGGCAGTGGTTGGCATGATGTTTGAGCAGGGGCAGGACAGCCAGATGCTAAAACAGATGTGGAAACGTTTGCCGAAAAAGCAGGGTGAAAAAGTCGTGTTAAAGACACCACAGCCTGTCAATCAGTTGCTGCCTAAAAATCTGGATTATTATCGCTTTAGTGGCTCACTGACCACCCCACCTTGTTCAGAGGGTGTGCGCTGGCTCATTTTAAAAGAGATCCAACAGGCTTCAGCCAAACAGATTGGTGAATTTTCCAAATTAATGGGGCATCCGAATAACCGTCCGGTACAGCCATTAAATGGTCGTGTCATTGTGGAATAATCATTTTGTTTGCACCACTCACCTACACATTGATGGCCTGAAAAGGCAATTTAAGGTTGTAGGTGATGGCTCTTTTCAATCTGTTTAATTAACTGATGGCTCGCATCATGAATATACTGGCTATGTTGGGTCAGTAAAGCTTGATGCTTGAGCTGTTTCTGGTTTTTAGGCTGTAATAAATGTTGTTGCAGAATTTCCTCGGAATGAAACAGTTCAAATGCCAATTGATTCAGGTTTGGGTCATAAATTTGACTATGTACAAATATATGCAGTTCTTTAGAAAAGACCGGAATCAATTCCAGATATTCGGTTTCTAGCGTATGTAAGATATTTTGAGTACTTTGCTGATGTAACTGCATTTGTTTAATGAAGTCAGCACTATAACGGCGAATACGATAAAGTGTCGGCAGCATCGTGACAAAGAATTTTTGTTTTTGCATGTCTTGTAAGGCATTATCACGATTTTGTGCCAAATGATTTAAATATAGGGGCACACTAATGGCGACAAAAATTGCAAACACAGATCCTAGCGCTTGTACCCATGCAGCGAGTTCCTGATTAAAGATTAAATCTGCCTGAGTTGCCATCTGAATCTCCTTTCAGCACAGTCACAAATTAAGTTATTGTTATATTGTTTGATATTAAACAAAATTTATTTGCATAAGGTGTATATTTGTGTCGATAACTGGCATACACCTGTCTCATAAAACCGTTAAACTTAATAATCTGTCCTGCTTATTTTGAATATCATGTCTTTCAATTTAAAAACCATGATTCAGCCATTCACAGCGCTTTCGACACAGCAGAAAAAGCTGGATCGCCTGATTGATAAAATTGAACAGCAGAAGCTTGAGCTGGCACAGTGGCAGCAGGCTGAAGAAGAGATTCGACAATATACACAGCAAAATTTCATACCGGTCTATCATGAATTGCATGGTGTTTTGTTTGAGCAGCTTGAACAATTGTGGCAGCATCTGCATGAGGCAGAATTTTCCAAGGCCGAGATCGTCGTACTGGATGAAAAAATTCAATCCCTGGCGGCTTACTTAAAAGATTCACAGGCAATGTCGGTGCAGGAAGCGCATAAGGTCAATGAAATTGATAGTTACTATCAGCAGCTCAATGAACATGTCCAACACAGAAAAAATCAGAAAAAGACCAATGCATCAGAAGGGTTTTCCGAAGATCAAAATGGTATAGATCAGGCCGACACAGATGTATTTGAAGAATGGGATAGTGAACATTTTCAACACGTACGTGAGCAAGCCAGATTAAAACGCCAGCAGGAAAAACAAGCGCAGGCTGCAATGCTGGCAGAGCAGTCATTGAAAACCGTGTATTTAAAAATTGCGGCGGCCATTCACCCTGACCGTGAAGTGAATGATGTCAAAAAAATCAAGAAAACTGAATTATTGCAACGTGCCAATGAGGCTTATGCAGAGCAGGACCTGTTTACGTTACTGAGAATGGAACTGCAGATTGAACAAGATCAGGATGTTTCAAAAAAAGGTTTAAGTGCGGAGCAACTCAAGTTTTATCAACTGGCTTTGGAGGCACAGAGCCAGAAATTACAAGAGCAGATTGATGCCTTGATCAATCGATTGGTCTGGTCATCGAAAACCAGAATTGCAGTAAAAAAGGCGAAAGGGAAAGTTCAAATTGCTGACCTGTATAAGCAGATTGATGAAGATACTGCCACTATAAAACAGCAGATTAAAGTGGAAAAAGAACGGTTGAAATATATCAAGAAGGTGAGTGGCTTGGAGATGTTTTTAAGGCATGGGATGCTTTAAGGTTTTTCTCCCTCTCCCTTTGGGCGAGGGTTATGCTGATTGTATAAGCTTTAATTGTTCAATTTCATCCAATGCATTCTTCCATTTAGAATCCTTCTCTAAATAGCCACGAAGAATGGCTGAAAATGCATAATGAGATTTAAGGCGATGTTTAATATCATCTGCCTTTTTAATTTTCTCTTCATCTTGCCAGTTATCAAGTTCTTTAAAAAATTCTCGTCTCAAATTTAGGAAATCGTTATGAGCTTCTATAATTTTCTCTCTTAAATCCTCTTTACTTACTTCTTGAATACCACTATTTGCATTATTGAAGCATCTAGTTATTAATTCTTTGGAAGTTTCTGCCTTAGAGTAATATAAATTATCATTGGGACAAGCATTAACTACCTCAATGTCTTCATCAGGCATTCTGTAATAGACTTTGATCCATTCTTCAACTAAATGAGCTTGATTACAACAATCTAGCATATCGTCGTAATATTTATTTTTAATAGAATTACAACGTGAACAAGCGTAATAGAGGTTGTTCCAATCAAGCTTGAGAGTTTCATCCTCTAAATGTGGAACAAAGTGCTCGACATTCAAGTTTGGGAAATGCTTTTGTTCACAGATATAACATTTTCCGTGAAAGTCCTTTTTCAACAGCCTAACAACTATAGGGTCTTTATAGTCCTTAGTAGTCCAATCAGTAGGGCGTGCAGATTTAATTACTTTAAACATCTAAACCCTCCAACTGATTATGATCCGCAAGTAAATTGATAGCTTGTAAATAAAGGTTTTTCACTTTCTTATCTAATTGACCATTTTTATCAAGTGAAATTAAATCTTTAATATTTGATCTTATAGAATCATAATTAATAGGATTTTCATCTAAAAGTTTTTTAAGAGTTTCAACAGACTTTTTTATTTCAAAACTCATAGGATTTACGTGAAATAAGCCTTTAATCACAGATTCATAAGAATATCGACTCAAATCTTCTTCAAAGAATTCACCGCTTGAAATATCATAAACTACTGTATCGTTATTAGTTGATGTAATAACAAATGGTGAATGTGTACTAACAATAAATTGGACTCTTGGAAAAGCCTTAATTAGGAAAGGTAAAACTTTCTTTTGCAAAGAGATATGAAGATGGACATCTATTTCATCAATAATGACTATTCCTAATAAATCTTCTGGATCTATTTGCATGATTTTTGTTCTTAATAAAAGGCTTGAATAGATTTTAAAAATTGATTGTAAGCCTGAGGAAAGGCTATCAAGCCTATAAGTTTTTTCACCAGAAAATATTAGAATTTTATTTTGTATCTTATCAAATGAAATTTTAGTTTCCTCTTCTTCAAATATGTATTTTAAATCATTTTCTATCTTGCTTAACCAATTGTTTTTGATCTCTATATATTCAAAATCCTCATCAATAATATTTTCTTTTATTGGTAAATTTGACTTAAATTGGTCGGTTAAGTATTTCTCAAATAAATTATCAAAGTTAGTATAAATTGAAATGTTTGAAAGATTTTCTTGAGAGTCGGTATTTGTTGTTCTCTTTGCATTAAAAAAATTAACTACAAAATTAGGAGATTTATGCTGTTTATTAAAATCAATATTTAATTTTAAAGAAATTGTTGAGTTAATAAATTTAGATATTTTTCTATTTAAATCCTTTAAATAAAAATTTAACTGATTTTTATTTTCATAGTAGTATTTTTTCTTATAAGAGCTTTTAATCTCAGGCTTTGGATCAAACTCTGTATAAATATCAGTAACTTGACTAGAGAGAAAGCTTTTGTAGTTTTCTAGGAAAATATTATGTTTGTTATTTATAGATTGTAGCAAGCTTTTTAACTCAATAGAAAATTCGATATCGCTAGTTGAATTAATATTGTTTTTTAATTTTTCTAATTCGACTTTATCTAAATCTAATATATATATAAAATTTTTATAGATATTTTCTAACTCTTTAAGGATATTGTTTCTTTTAATTCTAATTTCTTTATCTAAGTAGTCACTATCTTTTACAAGTTTCTGTATCTCACTGTAAATATTATCTAATACATATGTTTTTCCAGATCCATTATTTCCAATAATAATAAGATTACGGTCTGTTAAAGATATTATTGTGTCTTTGATGGTAATAGATTGAATCGGTTTCATAACTATAAAGGGCTGAATAATCAGCCCTTTATACATAAATTAGATCAAACTAACAACACATTACAGCGCTGCAATTTGCTCCATATTCGCTTTAATCTTCGCTAACTGGTCAGAAAACTCAGCAAGTTTTACCTTCTCGCCTTCAACCACAGCAGCAGGTGCTTTCGCGACAAAACCTTCATTACCAAGTTTAGTGGCAATTTGGTCATGCTGTTTTTGAACCTTGTCTAAGTCTTTTTGTAGACGACCCAATTCCGCTTTAGGATCAATCAAGCCCTTCATTGGAACGAATACAGACACATGACCTACAACACTTGATGAAGACAATGGTGGTTGTTCAGCCTCGCTAAGGAACGTAATGCTTTCAACTTTCGCCAATGCTTTAAACAACGGTTCAATACGTGCGATCTGTGCTTTTTCAGCATCAGTGGTGTTTTGAAGCAGAACAGGCAACAAACGCGAATTACCTAGACCCATTTCACCACGGATGTTACGTACCGCACCAATCAAACCTTGCAGCCATTGCATATCTGCTTCAGCTTGTTCGTTGATTTTCGCTTCATCTGCAACAGGGTACTGAGCCAACATGATTGTTTCGCCAGAAATGTTCAGTTTCGGCGCAAGCGTTTGCCAAATTTCTTCTGTCAAGTAAGGCATCAACGGATGTGCCAAACGTAAAGACGCTTCCATCACAGCAAGAAGAACACGGCGGATTTCAGCTTTACGTTCTACCGAGATATTTTCATCATTCAGAACAGGCTTAGTCAGCTCGACATACCAGTCACAGTATTCATTCCAAATGAACTCGTAAATCGCTTGTGCAGCCAAGTCTAAACGATACGTTGCAAATGCTGTTTGCACTGCTTGTTCTGCTTTTTGTAAACGGCTTACGATCCACTGTTCAGGCAATTCCCAAAGGTCTTGACGAACGTCTTGACCAATCACTTGCTCTTCGCAGTTCATCATCACGAAACGAGTAGCGTTCCAGATTTTGTTGGCAAAGTTACGGTAACCTTCAACACGCTTCATGTCGAACTTAATGTCACGACCCGTGTTTGCAAGCGCACAGAAAGTAAAACGAACCGCATCTGTACCGTAAGATTGAATACCTTCAGGGAATTCTTTACGCGTTGATTTTTCAATCTTTGCTGCCTGTTTCGGGTTCATCAAACCAGTGGTACGTTTTTGTACTAAAGTTTCAAGATCAACACCGTCAATCAAATCTAATGGGTCAAGCACGTTCCCCTTAGATTTAGACATTTTCTGACCTTCGCCATCACGTACCAAACCGTGTACATACACAGTTTTAAACGGTACTTGTGGTGTGCCATCTTCATTCTTCATGAAGTGCATGGTCATCATGATCATGCGGGCAACCCAAAAGAAGATGATGTCAAAACCAGTCACAAGTACATCAGTCGGGTGGAAAGTATTTAAGAAATAGTTTTCTTTATCTTTGGCTTCATCGCCAGTCCAACCTAAAGTTGAGAACGTCCAAAGACCCGATGAGAACCATGTATCGAGTACGTCTTCGTCTTGGTCTAATTGAACATCGGCAGGGATATTGTTTTTCGCACGAACTTCAGCTTCGTCACGACCTACATAAACATTACCATCTACATCGTACCAAGCAGGAATGCGGTGACCCCACCACAATTGACGCGAGATACACCAGTCTTGGATGTTGTTCATCCAGGCCATGTACATGTTGCTGTATTGCTCAGGTACAAATTTAATCTCGCCATCTTTCACCGCTTTAATTGCAGGCTCAGCAAGCGGTGCAATTTTCACATACCATTGATCCGTCAGTAACGGCTCAACGATGACCCCTGAACGGTCACCGCGAGGTGGTTTAAGCGTATACGGTTGGATTTGCTCTAACCAGCCTTCAGCTTCAGCTTGTTCAACTAATTTTTTACGTGCTTCAAAACGATCTAAGCCCACATATTCCGCAGGTGCAGGGATGGTTTTAGAAATTTGCTCGCCCGCTTTCGCGATGTATTCAAACTCAGCCAACACTTCAGCATTTTTGTTGAAGATGTTGATGATTGGCAATTCGCAGCGTTTACCCACTTCATAGTCATTGAAATCATGCGCAGGGGTGATTTTTACACAGCCTGTACCAAATTCTTTGTCAACATATTCATCTTTAACAATTGCCACGCTACGACCGGTAATCGGCAGGATGATGTTTTTGCCGACAAGATGCGCATAACGCTCATCATCCAGGGCAACTGCAATGGCAGTATCACCGAGCAGGGTTTCAGGACGGGTGGTTGCGACCACGATATAATCTTTGCCATCGTGCGTGCGCAATGATTTATCTTCAAAGAAATATTTCAGATGCCACAATGAACCTGCTTCTTCTTTATCAGACTCAACTTCTAAGTCAGAAAGCGCCGTTTGTAATTTTGGATCCCAGTTAACAAGGCGTTTACCACGGTAGATCAAACCTTGTTCATGCAGTTTTACAAATACCTCTTTGACCGCATTGGATAGACCATCATCCATAGTGAAGCGTTCACGTGACCAGTCTACAGAAGAACCCAAACGACGGATTTGACGGGTAATATTACCGCCAGACTGTTCTTTCCATTCCCAGACTTTTTCGATGAACTTTTCACGGCCCAAGTCATGACGGCTAATGCCTTCTGCACCAAGCTGACGTTCTACCACCATTTGGGTGGCAATACCGGCGTGGTCAGTACCCGGTTGCCAAAGCGTATTTTTACCTAACATACGGTTATAACGGGTCAATGCATCCATGATGGCATTGTTAAAACCATGACCCATGTGCAAGTTACCAGTGACGTTTGGCGGCGGAATCATGATACAGAATGATTCGCCTTTTTCAGAGGGCTTGAAGTAGCCGCGCTCTTCCCAAGTTTGGTACCATTTTTTCTCGATCTCGGTCGGATCGTAGGTTGTCGCGATATTTTGCGCTGAATCAGTCATAGTCTAAACAGATCAAAAGTAGATGAAAAATTGGATCTATTGTAGCAAAAAAAATAGTGGATGCGGCAGCTTAACCAAATGCAAACTTTAGACAATTGGCATGCAGAGCAACTCGTCGTATGATGCAAAGATAAAAAACGCGACTCATCGCAGAAGATTAAAAAGGATAACAAGATGAGCTATAGCATTTCCCTGAAGATCCAGCCTGAAACCCATCAGCGCTTTATCGACCTTCATTCTAGATTAAATGCCGGTGATCCAGACAGTCTGGCTAAACCGCTCGGTGAAAATCTGGCCGATATGGCCTGTGAAATTATTGACCAGATTTTTGGTCAGATGGTGCAGATCGCGAAATCTCCCGACAGTGAATCTGAAAAAGTGATTCAGCACATTATTGAGACGACACGTAAATATATGCCTTGGTCGGTTTCCTTATTTGGCAATGAACGGCTCATGCCCATGGTGAATTATCTGCATCGCATGACCTATACGCATGACGGCGATGTTTTTGTGCGTTATCCGGTGGAAAAGATGCTGGTGATGGAGTTACTGGGTTGTGTGGATCAGATGAAAACCGGCAATCATCAATATGTCTCGCCGGCACTCAAAGCCTTTACCCAGGTCGTTGATCAGGGCGTGACCTGTCTGATCCGTGAACCGAAAAACCTGTTGAAGTTTAATGTTGTGGTCGATAAAACCTTAAATGGGGTGATTCACCTAACCACCCAGCTCGGCTATAAACGTTTTGACAAGCTCGGTAGCATCTATGATGCTGATACGATGCGTTATTATTTCGAGCATTTACTGGCATTTCTGGAAGATGAAAGGCCGCACCATATTTATTAAAACAAAGGAAACAGGATTTCATGGCGAAAGTTGAAAGTTTAAATGGAAAAGTGGTCTGGATTACTGGCGCATCTTCAGGGATTGGCAAGGCGATTGCACAGCAATGTGCCGCACAGGGAGCGCAGGTGGTATTGACTGCGCGCCGTCATGAAGAACTGGAAAATGTGCGCCAAAGCCTGATCAATCCGGATCAGCATATTTCCATCACGGCTGATATCACCGATGAAAGTCAGGTTCGCCATGCCTATGAGCAGGTTGTGCAACAAAAAGGCCGGATTGACTGGCTGATCAATAATGCCGGACTCAGTCAGCGTGCCCTGATTGCAGAAACCACCATGCAGACTGAACGCGCCATTATGGAAGTCGATTATTTCTCGCAGGTATTTTTGACCAAAACCGTACTGCCAAATTTTCTGGCACAAAAAACCGGCCGTATCGTGTTTATTTCCAGTGTTGCAGGTTTGCTCGGTACACAATATCGCGCGTCTTATTCCGCAGCCAAAGCAGCAATTCATATGTGGGCCAACAGCCTGCGTGCTGAAGTGGCAGATCAGGGGATTGGCGTATCGGTGATTTTCCCCGGTTTTGTTAAAACCAATGTGTCCATGAACGCTTTAAATGGTCAAGGGAAGCCGCAAGGGCATGCAGATGAAGCGATTGAAAATGGTCTGTCCGCAGAAGATTTTGCCCGTCAAACTGTACAAGCTTTGCAGAGCGGCGAAGAATATATCGTGATTGGCGGCAAGAAAGAAAAACTCGGGGTATTGGTGTCGCGTATTTCGCCAAAAGTCCTGTACAAGATGATTCGCAAAACCAAAGTGAAATAAATCATCCAGACTCAATAAAAAGGGCAGTATTGCCCTTTTTTGATCGCTCTGAAAAAGAAAATTAGAACAAACCTACAATTTAATTTCTGGAGGAGCTGACGCAAAGCGTGCACAACCCATCACACAGATATGCAGAAAATTACCTTTTCACTCTGGTACTTAAGTCAAAAACCGCTATGTTAATTAAAAATAATAGTGAATTGGAAGACGCTCATTCGATGAAAACACCAGTGCCAGACTATCTCAAGCATGTTTTAAGCTCCTGCCAAGACAATGATAAAGGGGCCTTGGCCGACTATATTCCTGAGCTGGCAGCAGTCGATCCAGAGAAGTTTGCTTTGGCACTCTCCACCGTAGATGGCACGATCTATTCCACCGGTGATGACGAGGTTGAGTTCACCATGCAGTCCATGTCCAAGCCTTTTGCCTATGCCTTGGCCTTGCAGAAAGTTGGCCTGACCAAGGTCATGGAAAAAGTGGGCGTGGAACCTTCGGGCGAGGCCTTTAACCAGATTTCACTGGAGAAAGACACCAATATTCCGAAAAATCCGATGATCAATTCAGGTGCCATTACTGCCCATTCCCTGATTCCCTATAAACGCACAGTATCCCGGGCGGAACAGTTGCGCCGTTTTTTAAGCGGTTTGGCTGGACGTGAACTGAGTTTTGATACCGATGTATATACCTCTGAACTGAAAACAGCGTTTCGTAACAGATCCTTGGGTTATATGCTGCGTACAGTAGGAGTATTGGAAGAAGATCCAGAAGCGATTGTCAATGGTTATATCAAGCAATGTTCAATCAAGGTGACGGTCAAAGACCTGGCGATGATTGCCGGGGTACTCGCCAACGGTGGGATTCAGCCGCAGACCGGTAAAAAATTATTGGATCGCTCTGTGGTGCGGCAAGTCCTGAGCGTGATGCTCACTTGCGGGATGTATGATGCTGCCGGTGACTGGCTGACCACGGTGGGCATTCCGGCAAAAAGTGGGGTCGCAGGCGGCATTATTGGCGTATTGCCTGGACAGGTGGGCATCGCCGTATTTTCTCCACGAATTGATGAACATGGGCATAGCGCGCGTGGGGTCGATATCTTTGAACGTATATCCCGGGAAATGGGGCTACATTTAATGGAAGGGACGCCGTCGGCACAAACCATTTTACAAAACCGTTATCTCACTGGAAAACGCGATCATGTGGTGGTGTATGAACTGCGTGGCGTATTGCAGTTTACTGAATCGGAAATGCTGCTGCGTATTTTGGAAGATGAACCGGAAGGCAAAAAACGAATTGTGCTGGATCTGACCAATTTGACCCTAATTCATAATGTCGGCGCACGCATGTTATTTGAAGGCGTGGCGCGTTTGAAAAAGGATGGTCATCCTGTTGTGGTGGTTGACTCGGAAGGAATTTTGAGTGAAGCACAGATGAAGGGTAATAAAAGGGTCGTGGTCAAAGAAAACCTGAACAAGTATCTAGAAAAATTTCAATAGACGTTCTTTCTGCTGTCTTGCTTGAGCACCGGCTGTATCCCGGAAATAAAAAAAGCCCCGATGATTCGAGGCTTTTTTAATAAATGATTTATTTAATATGTGCTGCAATGTCGCTAAAGATCACACCTAAACCATGTGCACCGGCATCCGGATAGCCTAAGCTACGGTCACCGACCGTACCGGCACGGCCCATACGTGCCACAATCTCTTGAGTCGATTCTGCACCTTTTACCGCAGCCGCTGCACCCAAGACAAAGTTTTCTTTAAAAGTCTTGCCGGTATTGGCAGACCATGAATCTGCACATGGTACTAGGGCATCAATCAGGGTTTTATCCCCCACCACGGCACCACGACCAAATGAACGCTCACCGATCACTTGAATGCCTTTGACTGCCGCCTGCAACATTTTAGCAAAGTCAGCGACAGTTAAACTGGTTTTATCTTGAATGGCCTTACTCGCGGCACGGAAGGCTGAACCCCAGATTGGACCTGATGCACCGCCACAGTGTTCCATAATGATCATTGAGCAGTTCAGCATGAATTCATCCATATGCTGCGCTTGAATCAGACTTTGCCATTCACGTTTCAGCTGTTTAAAGCCTTTGGCCACGCTCATGCCAAAGTCACCATCGCCGGCATGGGCATCTAGCTCGCAGAAAGGCACTTCATTTTTAATAATGCAAGCCGCCATGACATCGACGACATAACGCATATTCTCAATCGTGAATTGCTCATTGCTGATTATTGCATGTTCAGGTTGGGTTTCAACTTCGGTATTGGCGCTGCGTTCAGCTGATGCATCTTTTGCTGCAAATTCAAAAGGTAGTGCAGGTGAACCATCCATTTTAAATGCAGGGGTAGTGGCTTCTGCATCTAAATAGGTTTTCAGTTCAGCATCCAGCGCAAGTAAAGATACTGATGCACCGTTCATGTCGATACTGGTCATGTAGTTACCGACAAAAGTACGATAAATTTTGATGCCTTTACGTGCCAAATGTTCGCAAACATCGTTGTTAAAGACATACAGCTCCTGCATTGGCGTTGAACCAAAACCATTGACCAATACCGCTACTTCAGTCAGGTCAGGACGGTCAAGAAACAGGTCATCAACAATACGTTGTGCCAGTTCTTTTGATGGCAATATTTTTTCACGACGAATCCCCGGTTCACCGTGGATGCCCACGCCGTATTCCATTTCATCATCGGCAAGAGTAAAGGTTGGTGTGCCTTTGGCAGGAACGGTACATGAGCTATAAGCGAAACCCAAGCTAATGACATTGTCTGCAGCTTTTTGTGCAATGGCTTTGACTTCAGGAAGTTCTAAGCCTTTTGATGCTGCAGCACCGGCAATTTTATGTACCAATACTGTACCGGCAACACCACGACGACCGACAGTATATAAGCTGTCTTTGACTGCAATGTCATCTGCTACTTTGACGTAATCCACGTTAATGCCGTCATCTGTTGCAAGCGCTGCACCATTCTGGAAATTCATCATATCGCCAGAATAGTTTTTAATGATCATCAGCACGCCTTTGTCTGTTGCAACATGCTGCAATGCTTTGTAGACCTGAATTTGTGAAGGTGATGCAAATACGTCACCACAAACGGCTGCGTCTAACATACCTGCGCCGACAAAGCCTGCATGTGCCGGCTCGTGACCGCTGCCGCCACCACTGATCAGTGCGACATTATTATGTTTTGCTTTTCTTGAAATGATTTTGTGTGACTCGGTAAATGCGAGTTCTGGATGAGCGAGGACAAAGCCTTTGCACATTTCGACAACCAGGTTTTCAGGGTTGTTGATGAGTTTTTTCATTGGAACACCAAGAGTGATTGATTTGGGAGATAAATTTATTGCTCTATTATTATAGAAAGTAATGATTTTTGCAGAGTTAAAAATGTAAAAGCAGGTGGTTTTGGGTTGAGAGGTTAGAAAAGGGGCACATATTTGATAAATTAAATTCCTCCCAACCTCCCTTTAAAAAAGGAAGGAGCTGTCACGTAATTTATTTGTTTACGTGAAGTCCCCCTCTTTGGAAAAGAGGGGGTTGGGGAGATTCAAAAAAAGAGAATAAAAATGAAACCCTATAATAAAAACTTAAAACAAGTCTCTCGTGATTTACGTAATAACATGACTGAGGCTGAAAAGCTGCTCTGGTCAAAACTCCGTGGCAAACAAATTTTAGGTTTGCAGTTTTATCGGCAAAAACCAATTATGAATTACATCGTGGACTTTTATTGTCCTGCTGCCAATTTGGTCATTGAATGTGATGGTAGTCAACACTTTACGGAAGATGGGTTAGAAACAGATCGCATTCGAGATGAAGCTCTGGCTCAACTTGGATTGAAAGTGTTGAGATTTGATAATGGGCAGGTGATGGGGCGGATTGATGATGTGGTGGAAACGATTTATCAGTGTTGTCTGAAAGAGCTTTCATAAAAATCTCCCTAGATCCCTCTTTGGAAAAGAGGGACTTCGCGCGAATTTGATTGCGGTTGTGGATTTGGCTAGTTCCTCCCTTTTTAAATGGGAAGCTAGGAGGGGGGCTTTATGCAGAATGATAGTTCACAAGTGGGTTTAACTGAATGAGTGAATTTTTCATATTGAAATTCAAGTAACTTATTGTGTAACGTATTTGAAAAATTCTCCAAGTTATAAATATTATCTATATGACCGTGATCTAAACTAGCTTGCAGTGAGTTTCTGAGTAAGCAATTTATAGCTTCGATGAAGGTATTTAAGTAATTTGGAGTAAGATTAATGTCATAGAGAAATAGTTTAATTTTTAATTGCTTCACAGCATCTTCATTGCCTTGAATATAGTAGATTAATGTAGAAGGATTAAAATCATCATCTAATTCAATTAGTTTAGATCCAAACCAAATTTCATCGCCAATATCAGAATATTTAACTTGGAGTTCGTAGCCACTTAGGAACCTTTCTGCTTGATATACACTCCAGCCCAGATCTAAAGGTGTATTAGATAGTTTACTTCTTTTAGATTTCCTATGCTTTACGAGCGAAAAAGAATCGATTAGTTGTTGATAGTTTTCTATCTTATGAATCTTAATATGATGAAACCACTCATCAATCAAATCTTTTTGAGTTCGAAAGTTAATAATGACTAAAAATTTTGTAAGGGTGATAAGTTTTTTATCTTTGATATGAAATTGAAGTCGTACAAAAATTTCTTCATATTTTATATATAGCAGAAAAAACCATAGAAATGGTAGATAGAGTATTGTCAAAATAATTGGTACGAAGAAATCTTGTAATGCTTGATAATTGATAAATGTTGAGGGGGCTTTAAAAGTTTGAAGAATGAAATGGATAAAGAATATGAGAAATAGGACTTACGCACTATTATTTATAGATTCTCTGTGGTAGCAGATGATTTTTATCGAGAATAAAGTCATCAATGAAGTTTTTGATAACTGGTCTAAATAATTTCTTCTGCCAACGATATACATTTT
>NZ_VPCO01000041.1:0-11317 GCF_013418175.1 Acinetobacter sp. YH12200 | reverse complement strand
ACCGCCATCGTGTCGTGATCGGCAAGGATACGCGCCTGTCGGGCTATATGCTTGAACCCGCGCTCACAGCCGGTTTCACCTCGATGGGCATGGACGTATTCCTTTTTGGCCCGCTGCCGACAACGTATAGGAAGAATAAACGCCCTTTTCACCCAAGTCCAACAGCTTTGGACCGCAGTTGACTCTTTCGACACCCCTGCGATGCAACCCAATCCGGCTGACGGGGAGCCAGCAACGCTGAAAATTTACCCTCCTCTTTCCCACTAGCGGCTCCTTTTCCGACAACCAGCACGGCGGATCCCTGCCGCGGCGCTGTGAACGCAGCATTTTGATTGGTATCGTTGGCCTTCAGGCTCGTCAGTCAAACAGACCCAGGAGCAGCTCAGCCGGTGGCGCCCGGCTTTCGGGTAACGCCCTGGTCCCGCTGGTTTCGGCTTTGTGCTTCAGGTGATCAAGGATCTGCTTGATCACTATAGGGTCTTCAATGCAGGACTGTATTTACATAAAGCAAGCGCCTTACCCGCTTGTGTTTTGATTTTTTTTGAAACAAATTGTCTTAAGGTTTCTGTGTCCTTAGTGCAATCCATAACTTGCATGTTTTCAATAAGGTCTGCCTCCCAAAGAATCTGAAAATCTTTTCCATCTATTTTTTCAGGCGTATGATGGTTTCCAACTATATAACATACTCTTTCAATTACGAATGGTTCATAATTATGTTCATTTAATATATTTCTTGCAATTGGTACTCCTTCCTGCTCTTGGAGATGTCCCTCCATTGATCCATATTTGCGTAATGCTTCCACAGAACCTATGTCGTGTAAAACAGCACTTAACTCTATAATACAACCAGTCTGACTGTCTACATTTTCTCTTTCAATAATCGTCCGTGTATTTTCTAACACCTTCATTGTGTGATCGACGCCATATGGTACAGTTCTGAAAATATTTTTCATCTCTTTGATTACTTGGTCTAATTTCTCTGATTCTCCTATGTCCTTATATTTCATATCACATTATTTTCTGCTAAGGTCTCAAGAATAAAAAAATCAGGCAATGAACCTATGTTAAGTAATCTTTTTGGTGGCTTTGGTTGATATTGGTTGAAAAGCACAATGACCAAGATGTTAATCCTGGTCTTTGGTTTTTAAGAAAACAAAATTGTATTTTCTTTTCGCTGTATCTCCGAGATGATATGATTTAATGAAGATACCATTTCGTATTTAGTTTACAATATTTCCTTTTATAAAAGAAAATTGCGTAGTATGATTATTAAAAAACACCAAAAGATGTTATTCAAAGAACACATTGATATTAGCTTCAATCTCTAAACCGTTGATTTGGAAATACATAATACCCTATTTGTTCATTCTTTTGTTATTTGTTGTATGTTGCGTTATTCCATCAATAATTTTATTCCAATCTTCGAAATGTAGTTCGTGTCCGGTTCCATCAAGCGTTATTAGTTTTGAGCCGTTTATCTTTTCAAGTAAAACTGCTGAATTCTTAAAATGCCATATTTTATCGTCCGTTCCGTGTACAATTAAGGTTGGTTGATTGATTTCGCTCAATCTGTTCCAGTATTCTTCACCACCTTGCAGTGCCGCATGATTGAACATACTTATATAGTTATTAGCTCTTTTAAATTCGGCTCTAATCAGTTTTTCACTTCTTTGTTTGTCAAATTGTTTCCTGCCGCTCATCAATTCAGCACCTTGAATTAAATAATTTGCCACACTGTCTTCATTTGTCCAATCTACGGTTTCAGCTTTTCCGTGAAAATCTAAAATACGCGTATCCATTTCAGGAATTGTGGGGTCTGAGTCGCCCCAAGGACCTGATGAGATTAGTGTTATTGAACTTACCCTGTCGGCATATTTTATTGATGCTATTTGAGAAATCAGTCCGCCCAGTGAAATTCCCACAAAATTGGCTTTGACTATTTTATAGCCGTCCAAAATTGAAATAGCATCATGGGTTAAGTCAACAATATCATAGGGGGTTGAACCCGGTTCGTAATTAGTAGATTTTCCTACGTCCCTATTGTCGTAGCGAATAACAAAAAATCCCTTTTCAGATAGTTTCTGGCAAAATTCAGCATCCCAATACAACATGGATACCGTTGCTCCCGCAATCAAGAGTATTGCCGGATCTTTTTCACATCCAAAACTTTCGGTAAAAAGTCTTATTCCGTTTTTTTTAACTATTTTCTCTTTCATTTCCTCGCCTTTCTGTTTTATAGATTCATTAGTTTTTGGAAAGAAAAGTCGAGGCTGAACATTTCCGTTTCGTTTATTATTGATTCTGCCTGTGCTTCTCTTCCATAAGCAAACATTTGCTGTTCATAATTTTCAATAGCCTCTTCAATGCTGTTAAATTTCCCATTGGTCAGATTATCCGACAATATCAAGGCATCCATCAACCCACTGTTTACGCCTTGTCCTGCAAAAGGAGGCATCAAATGAGCAGCATCTCCAATCATCGTTATGGGTAATGGACGCTTACTTTTCCAAGACTTATCTAAGGGAAATATTCGTGTCGCTAACCCTACAAAAGATGATGTCAAACGAATCAGTTCTTTGTAGCGTTCGTCCCAATCGGAAAATTTTTTCAGGAGAAAATCAACGACACTATTTCTGTCTTGAAAATCTACCCGCGTTTTGCTTTTCCATTCATCAGGTGTTTTAAAACTTATTCCAAAATGCAATGCACCATTATTATTAGGATTCGCAAATAATAAATTACCTTGATGAGCAGCCATTAGCCGGTTTCCATTGCAAAGCTGAAAAAATCCAGGACAGTTCACCTCCGGTTGATGAATATCGGCTTGTATATTGAAAGTACCTGTTTCTTCAACTTCCGTGTCGGTAACAAATTTTCTTACTTTAGACATTCCACCATTGGCAATAATAACCAGATCTGCTGTTTCACTCGATTTATCCTCAAAAGTTAGTATCCACTTCTCCTTATCAGGTTCAAGGGTAACAAGTTTTCTATCCCAAATGACGGTATCATTTTGTAAACTATTTAATAGGATAGTCCTTAAGTCATTTCTGTTTATTTCAGGATTGTCAAAACGATTTTCGGGTCTTACATTTTTTGTGGTTAAAATATTGCCCTTTTCATCAACAATATTTACACCCATTGGTAAAGCTAAGTCATAATAAGTTTGTAACAATCCCGCTCTTTTCATTGCTTCCTGTCCCGAATCCCTGTGCAGATCAAGTGTCCCACCAAAAATCCTTGCATCTTGGTCTTTGTCTCTCTCGTAAACTGTAATGTCCACGCCGTTTTGCTGTAACAATCTCGCCATTGTTAATCCAACAGGCCCGGCACCAATTATTGTAATTTTTTTATGTTTTAATAAAGTCATATTCTTGTTCGCTGGTTTTAATGTCAACTAATGTCTGTCAATTTAATCACTTTGTTTTTGATCTGGCAACAGTTTTCCGGACACATTCTCAAGCAACTGCTCGCAGCTCTGATTCATAGTCCAACGGACTCATGTAGTCATTGCTGGAGTGCAGCCGCACCCGGTTATAAAACACTTCGATATACTCGAAGATGGCCTGCTTCGCTTCTTCCCGCGTCGTAAAGTCTTCGTGATAGATCAGCTCGGTCTTCAGCGTGTGGAAGAAACTCTCCGATGGGGCGTTATCCCAACAGTTTCCCTTCCGGCTCATGCTGCATTGGAAGTCATGCTGCTTGAGCAAGCGCTGGAAGCTATCTGAAGCATACTGACTGCCTCGGTCGCTATGAACCAGTAACCCGGCAGCTGGCCTGCGTTTCCAGATCGCCATGCTCAGCGCATCGCTCACCAGAGACGCCGGCATTCGGCTACCCATCGACCAGCCCACCACCGCCCGTGAGCAGAGGTCGATAAAGACCGCCAGATAGAGCCATCCCTCCCGTGTCGGGATATAAGTGATATCCCCCACATAGGCCTGATCCGGCTTTTCTGCCGAGAAGTGTCGCGCCAGAAGGTTCGGCGCGACCGGCTTGTCATGCTTCGAGTTGGTGGTGGCCTTGAACTTCCGCCGCGTCTTGCATGCCAGCCCTTCCTCTTTCATCAGTCGGGCAATCCGATGGCGACTGACGGCTTCATCGTCTCCCGTCAGCTTCTTCTGAATACGCCGCGTTCCATAGGTTGCCCGGCCTTCTTCGTGGTGTTTACGGATCTTCGCCTTCAACGCTTTATCCTGCTGTTTTCGCGGGCTGGGCGGCCTGGACCGCCACTCATAATAGCCACTACGAGACACTTCAAACACGCGGCACATCAGGGCAGTGCTGAACTTACCCTGATTGGCGTCGATGAAGGCATACCTTAGCGAGATTCTTTGGCGAAGAAGGCGGCCGCCTTTTTTAACAGCTCTCGCTCTTCCTTGAGTCGGGCGTTCTCTCGGCGGAGCTGCTTCAACTCATCATAGAGGTGCTGCTCATCCACTTTACCATCGCCCTTGGTGCTCTGCTGGCGGTGGTACTTGGCGATCCAGGTATGTAACGTATTGACGTTAACCTCCAGCTCCCTGGCGGTCTGGTTGACGGATTGCTCGGACTCCACCGCCAGCTTGACCGCGGCTTCTTTAAACTCAGCTGTATAGGCTTTCTTCTGACTCATGACACACACCTTCTCTGGGCAGGTGATCTTACCTGCGTCTGTGTGTCTGGGGAACTATAGCCACTTCATAACGGTCTCACGATCCAATTTGGTCATTTTATTGCATTACCTCTTGACAATTTATCGTTGATAAAGTTTTTTATCGCCAACTTATCAATGATAAATAAAAGTCACATCTATGTCAAAATCACTTATAACCGCACTCATTGTTGTCGCGCTTGATGCGATTGGTTTGGGATTAATCATGCCGGTGGTTCCGGCTTTATTAAATGAATTTGTACCGGCAGAGCAAACAGCATTTCACTATGGTGTTTTTTTATCGCTTTATGCGTTTATGCAGGTCTTTTGCGCGCCCGTTTTAGGGCGGTTATCTGACCGCTATGGACGGCGGATTATTTTGCTGGTTTCATTTTTAGGTGCCACGATTGATTATAGCATAATGGCGGCAGCGCCTGTTTTATGGGTGCTTTATATCGGCCGGATTATCTCAGGTGTTACCGGAGCAACTGGTGCAATCGCGGCATCAATTATCGCTGATACAACTAAACAGGAAGAACGTGCGCGTTGGTTTGGTTTTATGGGGGCGTGTTTTGGTGCAGGTATGATTGCAGGGCCTGCTATTGGCGGTGTTCTTGGTGATATATCTGTGCATGCGCCCTTTGTGGCAGGGGCTCTTCTCAATGCAATTGCCTTTTGTTTGGTGGCTTTCTTGTTGCCCAAAACGCCGTCACAACCGCCTGAAGGACAGCCAGCCAAAATCAATTTGTTTGAAGGCTTTCGCTTCAATTTTGCAGTTCAGGGACTTGCCAGCTTTTTTGCGTTGTTTTTTCTTATGCAGCTGATTGGGCAGGCGCCCGCCGCTTTGTGGGTGATTTATGGCGAACAGCGCTTGAATTGGGATATTGGCACAGCAGGTGTGTCGCTGGCCGTTTTTGGTGCAGCACATACATTCGTACAAGCTGTTTTAACCGGCACTCTTTCAAAGCGACTGGGTGACCGCGGTGTGTTGCTGCTTGGAATGGGCGCTGATATGTGCGGGTTTTTATTGCTGGCTTTTATCACGCAAAGCTGGATGGTTCTGCCGGCAATTTTTATGCTGGCCACAGGCGGCATTGGTATGCCTGCTTTGCAGGCCATTATTTCAGGTCTTGTTTGCGATGAAAAACAAGGTGCTTTACAGGGAACTTTAACGGGGTTGACGAATATAACCTCGATTATCGGGCCGGTCGGATTTACGACGCTTTATGGCTTAACCGCGGGGCAGTGGGATGGTTGGGTTTGGCTCGTCGCAGCAAGCCTTTATCTTATTGCTATACCATTATTGCGCCAGTCAGCCAGTTTATTGCGATCTTAAAATCTTGGCGGGAGATCAAGCAATCCCGCCAATAAAACCGCTGAGTTCATCAAGACGCACCATTGCCATGCGCATGGTGCCACGGCAATTTTGAGCTTTGCAGCGTGCGCGTCGTTCAACTTCGTCCAAATATAATTGCTCGTGTCCTCGAATTGAGCTGATCATTGCCTTATTGATATAAACAAGGCGGTTACATTTCTTGCAGGTCATTTCTAATCTTTGATGGTCTGCAAGATCACTGGCTTTATAGCGGGTTTTCCAGTTTCCGGGTGGGGATGCCATTTTCATCACCAGAAGTCTTCAGGTGAGGGAATACGGACATAGCTGATTTTACCGCCCACATGGGGTCGTTTGCGGGAGAGGGCGAAATCCTACGCTAAGGCTTTGGCCAACGATATTCTCCGGTAAGATTGATGTGTTCCCAGGGGATAGGAGAAGTCGCTTGATATCTAGTATGACGTCTGTCGCACCTGCTTGATCGCGGCCGCGATAGCTAGATCGCGTTGCTCCTCTTCTCCATCCGCGTTCCAAGCTGCGGAAAGGCACCCATAAGCGTACGCCTGGTCGAGCAGGCGACGCGGATCGACGTCCAGCGCACGAGAGAATGCGTCCGCCATCTGTGCAATGCGTCTAGGATCGAGACAAAGGTCGTCTCTGTCAGCCGGATCGTAGAACATATTGGCGGCGCCAAAGCCCACTTCACCGACCAGACCGACGGGATCTATCACCAGCCAGCCGCGACTGGAGAACATGATGTTTTCATGATGCAGATCGCCATGTAGCCCACGCAGTTCCGAGGCATTGCTCATCATTTGATCGGCTATAATCGCCGCGTGGACGTAGTCAGTTTGACAACCTGCGTTTTGATCATCGCGCGCCCGCTGAAACAAAGCTGCAAAGCGATCCCGGATCGGGAGAAGGGCAGAAGGCAGGGGTTCCTCAGATGCGGCATACAGCTTCGCCATTAGTTCCGCTGCAATTTCGGTCGCCTGGTAGTCGCCGTGCTCGGCAACGATGTGAGAGAGCATTCGCTCCCCGGCATATTCGAGCAACATCAGATTGTTCTCACGACCGAGCAACCGGACTGCTCCCCTCCCATTGCGCCATACCAGATAGTCGGCCCCGCGCAGTTCATCAGCAATGTCTTCTATAGGTTTCAATCCCTTGACGATTGCAGGAGTCCCGTCTGGCAATGAAACTTTCCAAACGAGGCTGGAAAAGGTGTCCGCAATGAGAACAGGTTGCGAAACGTGCCAATGAGCAGGAAAAACAGGCGGCATGAACATCAACCCCAAGTCAGAGGGTCCAATCGCAGATAGAAGGCAAGGCGTTCGCGGTCGGGGGCTTCGATCCCCAATACATTGAATAGGACAGCGAAGGCGCGCTCTGCTTCATCTGGCGCTGCCCAGTTCTCTTCGGCGTTAGCAATCATGAGTGCCAAATCGGCATAGCGATCTGCTGTTCCGAGCCGCCCAAGGTCGATCAGACCCGTGCATTGAAGAGTTTTAGGGTCCACCATGAAGTTCGGCATGCAGGGATCACCATGGCAAACAACCATATCGGTGCGCTCTTGGTCGAGCCGCACCGGTAGCTCTCGTTCGACACGAGCCAAAAGATCGAGCTGCGGCGTACTCTTGTCCTCGTCCGGTAAGAAGTCGGGATTGACGGCATTGCGGGACACCACATCAACGGCGCGTCCGAACATTCGCGACAGCCTGCGCTCAAACGGACATTGATCAACCGATAGGCTGTGAACAGCGCCAAGTTGCTGCCCCATTGACGGCCACGCTTTGAGCAAATCCGCTCCAGACAGATCAGCCGCCGGTACTCCCGGAATTGCCGTTATCACCAAGCATGCACCCTCCTGTTCCTCCTGCCAGTTGATCACCTCGGGGCAAGCCACACCTCGACCTTTGAGCCAAATGAGGCGGTCACGCTCTCCAGCGAGCTCACCGCGGCGGGAAGCAGGTGCGATTTTCGCGAAGGCATGCCCGTCACCACGTCGAAAAACAAAATCACCAGATTCTCCGCCTCTGACAGGCAACCAGTCAGAATGCGATTCACCAAAAAAAATATTAGTTCGATTCAATGGAGGTTCCTTCAGTTTTCTGATGAAGCGCGGAGGTGGCTCAACCTGCGAAAAGAAACGAGTTGCTATGGACTTGCACCGGTTGTGTTCCGGTCTATCTCTCATTTTAAGCGGCTTTTTTCTCAAATGCCACCGGCGATTTCCAGCCGAGTGTTGAATGTCTTCGGCGTGGATTATAAAAGCCATTTATATATTCGAAGATTGCAATCTCAATATCTCGCCTTGTTTGCCAGTGTCTGCGCCAAATCAACTCAGCCTTTAATGATTTAAAGAAGCTTTCTACTGCGGAGTTATCAAAACAATTGCCTTTCCCGCTCATGGACGGCAGCAATTGATGTTTGAGCAGTAGCTTTTGATATTCATGAGCGCAATATTGGCTCCCACGGTCTGTGTGTTGAATACAACCCGGTGGTGGTTTGCGTAAAGCCAACGCCATATTCAGTGCCCTTAATGCAAGATCCTGCTTTAATCGATCACCTGTTGCCCAGCCAATCACGCGACGGGAATACAGGTCAAGGATAACAGCAAGATAGACCCATCCTTCTCTGGTCCAAACATAAGTGATATCGCCTGCCCATTTCTGGTTGGGTGCGCTTGCGCTAAAGTCTTGTTTTAATAGGTTCGGTGCAATGTTGAAGGTATGATGACTATCCGTTGTCCGTTTGAATTTACGCGTTCGAACAACTGTAATGTTATTCTGGCGCATCAAACGTCCAACCCGACGCTGCCCAACCTGCAGGCCCAGCGCTTTCAACTCTTCTGTCATACGCGGCCTACCATAGCTCCCCAAACACAACCGATGCTGCTCACGTATATGCGCTAGAAGTATAAGATCACGACGCTGGCGCAGTGATGGAGGACGGCGTTTCCATGCACGTAAACCACGATCTGTTACGCCCATCAAACGACATATGCGTGAACGTGAGAGAGAGCCACGGTAATCCGTAATAAACTGAAATCTCACAGCTTTTGTACTGCGAAAAATATTGCTGCCTTTTTTAATATCTCCCTCTCCTCCCGAAGGATACGGTTCTCTTTGCGTAAACGTTCATTCTCACGCAGAAGATCAGTGTCTTGGGTAGGAATTTTAGTTTCATCGGAAATTGATGCGATCCATTTCCCAAGCGTGGAAAGCCCAATACTTAAATCTGACGCAACTTGACGGCGTGTTAAGCCACTAGTGAGTGCTATGCGAACTGCATCACGCTTAAATTCATCACTATGCTTTAATGACATATATGGTCTCCTTGATAACAAATAATGCTCTCAAAAAGACCGGAACGAAACCGAGGCAAGTCCACTACGTAAGTCCGAGAACATGCTTTCCATGGTCTCTGAGCTCGCCTTTGGGACCGACATATCGGTAGAGAGTGACGCGCTCGATGCCGAGTTCCTTGCAGAGATCGGAAACTGAAGTATCGCGCTGGGCCATGGCGGCTTGCGCGAGACGCACCTGAGCTTTGGTGAGCGCGAATTTTCGTCCGCCCTTGCGACCGCGCGCTCTCGCGGAGGCGAGACCCGCCATGGTGCGCTCTCGGATCAGATCCCGCTCGAACTCGGCCAAGGTGGCGAAGATTCCGAACACCATGCGACCGGGCGCAGTCGTGGTGTCGATCTGAGCGCCCTTTCCAGTCAGAACCCGCAGGCCGATCTTGCGGTCTGACAGCTCCTTCACCGTGTTGACCAGATGGGCAAGCGATCGTCCGAGGCGATCGAGCTTCCAGACCACCAGCACATCGCCGTCACGCAATGACTTGAGGCAGGCAGTCAAGCCAGGGCGATCATCACGACCGCCGGAAGCAAGATCATCATAGATATTGTCCCGTTCGACACCTGCGGCGCGCAAGGCGTCGTGCTGCAGGTCGAGAGACTGCGAGCCATCGGCTTTGGAGACGCGGGCATATCCGATCAGCATGTATCACAAACGTTGGTTTGAGGCGGCGCTTCGGCCACGATTGCATTGACCTCTGGAAATGTATCTCAACCAGCTTCATAAACAAAGCGTCTTGAACGCTATCAGATTTTGAAAAAGGAACATGTATGCCGCGTCGCGTCACTCTAACCGATCGGCAGAAAGACGCGCTGTTGCGCTTGCCGACTTCACAGACGGATTTGCTCAAGCACTATACGCTGAGTGATGAAGACCTTGGGCATATCAGGCTGCGTCGGCGCGCTCACAACAGGTTCGGCTTCGCCCTGCAATTGTGTGTCCTGCGCTATCCCGGCCGGGTGCTGGCTCCAGGCGAACTGATCCCTGCAGAGGTCATCGAATTTATCGGAGCGCAGCTTGGCCTGGGTGCCGACGATCTCGTAGACTATGCTGCCCGCGAGGAAACACGGCACGAGCATCTTGCCGAGTTACGGGGGCTCTACGGCTTCCGCACCTTCTCCGGACGTGGTGCGAGCGAGCTGAAGGAATGGTTGTTCCGAGAAGCCGAGATGGCGGTGTCGAACGAGGATATCGCCCGTCGCTTCGTAGCCGAGTGCCGACGCACCCGCACTGTCCTTCCCGCGACATCCACGATCGAGCGGCTTTGTGCCGCGGCTCTCGTCGATGCCGAGCGACGCATCGAGACGAGGATCGCCAGTCGGCTGCCTATGTCGATCCGAGAACAGTTGCTGGCATTGCTCGAGGAGACGGCTGATGATCGGGTGACCCGTTTTGTGTGGCTGCGCCAGTTCGAGCCTGGCTCGAACTCTTCGTCGGCCAACCGGCTGCTCGACCGGCTCGAATATCTGCAACGCATCGATCTCCCCGAGGATCTGCTTGCCGGCGTTCCTGCCCATCGGGTGACTCGTCTGCGCAGGCAGGGTGAACGGTATTATGCCGACGGCATGCGCGATCTCCCGGAGGACAGGCGGCTTGCGATCTTGGCTGTTTGCGTCTCGGAATGGCAGGCGATGTTGGCCGACGCAGTGGTCGAAACCCACGACCGGATCGTCGGCCGTCTCTACCGTGCTTCGGAGCGTATTTGCCATGCAAAGGTCGCAGACGAAGCGGGGGTGGTGCGTGACACCCTGAAATCCTTCGCCGAGATCGGGGGCGCCCTGGTCGATGCACAGGATGATGGCCAGCCGCTGGGCGATGTCATCGCGAGTGGGTCAGGGTGGGACGGCTTAAAAACCCTTGTTGCTGACTCTTATACACAAGTAGCGTCCTGAACGGAACCTTTCCCGTTTTCCAGGATCTGATCTTCCATGTGACCTCCTAACATGGTAACGTTCATGATAACTTCTGCTCTTCATCGTGCGGCCGACT
>NZ_VPCO01000040.1:0-11681 GCF_013418175.1 Acinetobacter sp. YH12200 | reverse complement strand
GGCAATATGACTAAGGAAGAAATTGCCAAAGCAGTGAATTGTGGAGTTGCAACTGTTTATCGAGTTGCTAAAGTCATTTAAAAAGGCTTGTATCAGTGCTTCCCTTATGTCATATCTATTTACAAAGGAACAAGGCATTCTTAAAGATCAAAAGAAGGGATTAATGATGAAAAAGCATTTGATTTTCCTTGTTTTTATAGTGATGGTTTTTATTTTAGCTCTAGTTGTAAAGATTAATAATGATCATAAAAAAGGGCAAGCATTAAAGAAATTGGAACTAGTTGGAAAGCAAATCCATTAGGTAAAAATTGACTTATACTTATTTAAATAACGCTAATAACTAAGCCCAAAGAACACCTAGACCCAGTGCTACACACGCTTAGTTTTTTATATTTTAAAAGAGCATTTTAGCAAATATCATAAAAGACCGATCTATTCTCAAGCCGGTTTTTTATATCGCCGAGCATCATGGCTTCATCATAGATATATGAATATTAAGATAAATAAAAAGCCCTATAGTCTCTCCCGTTACTATAAGGCTTATAAAACGCTGTAATTTTTTTCTTAATTACCTACTTTTCGATGTAAGTTATGAATATATTTTACCTATTGGTAAAAATAAAGATATAAGACAAAAGACGAATACGTTAGGAAATCAGTTTAGAAGCTATTAATTTCGTATAACCGCCATTATGTTAAGTGGGTATGTTTTTCCGCTGAATAGTGAATTAAGAATGCTCTATAAAATCATTTGTTATTTGCCTTTTAAAGAAGGATTTATCTATGGGAAAGTGGCAATTAATACTTTCTTTACTTCATCTGACGTATTTGGATCTACTTTAAGCTCATTAACGGCTTCAATAATCCGTTTACGAACAGCTTCATTCTCTGGCAGTGAACCCTTAATCTCATGTTCTTTCTGAGTGAGTAGCGAAGCATTATTAAGAGCACCCAGAGCCAAAATTTGAACCTTTGGGTTCGTATCCTTTAAATAAGGAATAATATCGTCTGCTGCTTCAATTGGGTCTAAATTCGTTAGGGATACAAGAATTACACTTAATGCATCAGGGTTCGATTCATTTTGTTTCAACAAATCAACTAGCTTATGGATTTTATCTTCTCGTGAATATGTAGGGCTATCATTAATAGCAATCGTACTTTTTACCCATTTAGGAGGCATTCCATGAGGGAGATTGGGCGCATTGTTAGTGATACCGTCATTAGCATTAAGAGTATTACGGTTGGAACTGATCTTTTCTTGAGTTTCCATCAGCTCTTTACTATGTACATCATCACTTTTTTTGGCAAAAATAAAAAATCCAATAAAAGCTACTACGATTGCCGTAATAACTAAATAAATCAACTTACTATTATTTTTCATATTACCTACGTTTTTAAATAAGAATGTTGTTACATCAATAGAAAAAGCATCAAAGAAACTTTAAATTATATTATTCACCAATTAAATAGGCTCATTCAACGCTTTTTCCAAGAGTTGATATAGTGTAATAATTATTGAGTAAATAAGAGAATTAAGTTAATGAAATACTCAAAAGAAAAAATAGTAAAAGCCCTATTACTTGCTCCTTTACCACTACTTTTTTTCACAGCATTGCTATTTATCATAATGAATCGTGAATATAGTCTATATTCAATTTTTGTGGTTTTTGCAGGGCATGGTCTTGTTTACTTAGCTTATAGTATTTTGACAGTACCTTTTAGCTTTATGGTCTCAATTCTTTTAAATCGTTATAGTATTCTTAATTTGCTAACTATCTGTATTAGCTCTTTAATTATTGCTATGCCATTTTTTGTTCTTTTTGGATGGAGCCATACAGGAGAAGTTTCGAAAGAATGGTGGAAGATGTATACCGACACTTGGACTATCTTTATGGCTCTAATTCCAGGCTTGTCTTATTGGTTATTTTTAACTGATTTTAAAGTTAAAGAATTATTAAAGAAAAAAATAATATATTTCAATATATTAGCTTTTGTTTTGACTTATTTGTCTTTGTTTCATCAGAAATATACATTGATAGACCGGATAGTTGTAGACAAGCTTGGAAAAGTTGAAGTTATAGGAGGAGGATTTCCATTACAGTTTTTAGTAGATGGTGAAATATCTCCAGGCGGTAGTATAGCGCTAGATCCTTTAAATATTATTATAGGAATAGATCAATTCATTTTTTTATATTTTATTCTTGATTATTTATTTTGGCTTATGTGTCTTTTAGTCAGTTATGCGTTTTTTCGAAAGATAAAAGTGAAATTATAATGTCTAAAATATTTATAAAATTAGGAATTTTACTTGTAGGTCTATGTCTACTTCTAATCATTAATTCATACAAACAGAAATTAAATCATGATAAAGAGATGGCAACACAGACAACAATACTTTTCTTTAATTCACTTGCTAAACATGATCTAGAATCAGCAATCAAATATGTTTGGCCAGATGCGCGATTACATGAAGATTTAAAAAGTTCTGAAAGGTTTCTCTCTTTCAAAGACTCAAAAATTTTAGAAGTAGTAAGGATTAATTATGATTCAGCGGAAAGTAGACCTGAGTATTATCAAGAATTTTATAAAATTATTTCAGTGATGGTAAAAGTTAAAGTCGTCCATATAGATGATGCTGGTAGTCCAGTAGGTGACTATATTTTATTTATTACTCTTGTGAAACAATCTCCTCAATCTGATTGGCTAATTACAGAATTTGGTAGTGGGCCTTAAGATAGTAATTATAGAGAAAAGCTAAAATTAACATAATACACCTTATACGAAATGCGTTATAATTATCTATAGAAATCAATGCTGTAGTTTCTAGTTGATAGCCCATCTTCCCCAAGGTGGGCTTTTTTTATGACTTTTCACGTTCCACGCCTATTATTTCATCAATGTTCCACACTTTTGATTAGCTCAATTGAATAATCAGGATGCCTGGTCTTTTTCTTTTTGGCGTTCATCTAGCTCTTTTTTGAGTGCCTTTTTATCCTGGTACGATGCAATTAGCATGATCGGGATCAGCAGCGGGGCCACAATAATTCCCAGGGCAATGTCTTTCAGTTTCGGCATGATCTCTCTCCCTTAGTCATTATCAAAAACAGCATTTAGTACACGGCCAAATAAACCACGTTTTTTAGGTTGTGGCACTGCCACATTTTGCAACGTGGCATGCTGTAGCGTTTGGCTGTGGTGTGCTGTAGTTTCTTGCTGTGGCACTACCACGTTTTCTACAATATTTAATTCATTATTCTTTTTATTATCATTATCTTGTTGTGTTGTCGCATGCTGTGGCATATCAGTGTCGCATGCCGTAGCATCTTGTTGTGGCGCTGCCGTGGCGGGTGCAACAGTTTTTAACTCAATAAGCGTCTGCATACGGTCGATTTGCTGCATTAAACGCTCTTCACGTTCTTGGTATTTTTTAACTTCATTTTCTAAATGAATAATGAGTTTTTTTGTAGATTCATCGTTATCTGATTTAGATGGTTCAATTTGTTGAGATATTTGCTCAGGCTCCCCAAAGCATCTAATCACTTCCGAAAGGTCAAATTGACCATCACTAGAGCGTGATAAACGCCCATTACGTACAGCTCTATAAATGGTTGACCTATCAATATGAAATTTTTTAGATACTTCACTTAGCGATAACTTAGCCATTTACGGTGTCCTTTTTATTTGATGGCATGTATCCCACTTTTTTTAGGTATGGGGATAGTTCTTTGATTTTTTCAGAGTCTTGTAGCATCTCAGCAATACGAACAGCAAATTGAGGATAGCTTTCAGTTCCTTGTGAATAGCGACCCATTTCAGGGAGTTCTGAAAGTTTGTTTGCAAACATATGCCGTTGAGCATCGGTCATCTTTGAAAAAAGGTCTAAGGTATTCGGATCTCTTTCTATTGATGGATTATCCTTTTTCTTCTGTTTAAACGTAAAAGAAAAACCTGTAATTGTTCGACCTTTTTTATGCTGTTCATATTTTACAGTGATATCCGTATGCTCATTTATTTGTTTAATAGCAAGCTCAAGTACACTAGTTTTAAAGCGCTCCATACGCTTGTACTCTGTATCGAGTACACCAATTCTTTGACGGAAATCACTTAGCTCTATAACTGGAGTAGAACCGGTACTTCTCCAAGCAATTAATAGTTCATATAAGCGGACAGCATAAGCACTACTGAGATTACTAACTTGCTGTAATTCATATTTAGTAAAATGCTCTTCTAAACGTGTAATTAATGGGACTATGGCGGGGGCAAAGATAAGCTTAACCACTGCTTCATTATCTACATATCCAATTTCACTAACCCAACGGGATCTATAGTTCTCAATATTCCCTCTTTCATTTATTTTTTGATAACTAAATTGTCTAGCAAATAAATCATTACAGGCATCTTTTAATGCTTGATAGGCAGTATTGCGATGTACACCAAATTGATTGATATAGCCTTCGGCATGTACTTCAAGGGGATCATTAGCATTAATCCCTTTCCCACTTTCCCTTGCTTCAACAATAGCCAATAAAATTAAACGTTGTTCTACTAAGTCCAAGTTATAGCTTGCATTGATTAAGGCATTGTCTTTTACCACTAATTCTCTCATGAAGCACCAGTATTAATTATTATGCTATGACACAATAATTAATTTTAGTGCTATAAGCAAGGTAAACGGTGTCATATTGCAAGGCAAACGGTGTCATATTGCAAGGTAAACGGTGTCATATTGCAAGGTAAACGGTGTCATATAACCCTTAAAAGCATTGTGAACAAAGGCTTTCAGCATATCTAAAAGCATTTAAAAACTTTAAAATAATTAAAAGCCCAAATCATGAAAAATTGCCCTTGGTTTTCGCTACGCTCAAACTCTATTGAATCTCGCTTTCGCTCGATTCGTCGGGGCAATTTTTTGGCTCATCTCGTTGTGACTTCAATAAAAAGCAAAAGCACGATGAATTCGCTTCGCTCATAGAGCTTTTTTACTCGCTGCGCTCTATCTAGACTCAATTTTCTGCACGTGATTTACGCTTATTTAGGCTTCACAGCCTAAAAAGCTGTTTTTCAGAGGGTCTAAGCGCGAATTTCAGCGATTTCACTCGTAGACACTCGTTCTGTACCTTTCACTGTGAATTTGAGCTTAAATCGCAAACAGGCAGCATTTAGAGCTATATTTAAAGAGGACTTAGATTAATTCCTTATCATTTGTTCCATGATCAAATTTAAATTTCTCAGGTCGCTTCTGTAGCTTTTCAAGATTTCTTTGAGCATTCGTTATTTTTTGGCTAGAACTAGAAGCAGTATCCAGGTTCACTGATTTTTCTATTTTATTTGAATGTGGCTTTTTTTCACTGATTCCCATTTTACTCAAATTTCGTAAAACTGAACTGTAAGAAATATTGTTCGCTAGCTCAGGTAAATCAGCGTGGATTTCCTTAATTGTATAACCAGCTTCTAGCCGTTTTTCTATTTCTGGTAATACAGAGATGATGAATTTCTTAGCGCCATGTCTGGTGACCATAATGACTTCCTCTTTCTTTGATTTATGCAATTATGTGCAACTATATGCAATTAAGAGCTTTTATACGATTTTATATGAAATTATCTGCAACTATAAGCTTTTAAATGGTTTTTATTCATTTTGATGTGCAATTATATGCGTTTATGTGCAATTGAACTTTCAGTGATATTGGCAAGATGTGTAATGTTATATAACATGGCAAGCCCTGGTTATATAAATTACCCTACTTATTCGCTTTCAGCTCAACGTGGCATCTTGTCCTGCGGAGCTTTTGGCATAGCCAAAATGTACTGGAAATCAAAAAAATGACTGAACAAAAAAAGCCGAAACGGATACGCCAAAAAGTAATTCAAGTTGTGGTAACTGAAGCTGAAAAAAAGAAAATTGAAGAAAGTGCGGCCCAGGGAAATTTGTCGGCTTCTCAGTATTTGCGTGATTTAGGATTGGGTTACCAACCTAAAAGTCTGACTGATATAAAAACAATCCAGGAAATTCGCAGCCTAAAATCAGATATGAATAAAGTGGGTGGACTACTGAAAAACTTAATGAATGGGGAGCTGACTGATCCGAAAGAGATCCGATCTAAAGTAAACGGGCTGCTGCTGGATTTTTCTAAGAATCAAAATTCGATTGATCTATTCATTTCTAAAGTCAGATCAGCGATCAAGTTTTAAAAAAGTGTAAAGTGTGTCCCCTTGTATAGTGGCCTTAGCCTGATGAATTTCGTATAAGAGTTTTTATGTTAAATAAATAAAAAGACGCCTTTACATAGGCGTCTTTTGAATATGTCTAAATTATTGAAAAGCTTGTCTTAGAACTTCACCTTTCTCTGTAGAGGTTTGGCTAGTTGTCGAGTTCTCATCATTAATATCTAAAATATCTTTTCTTTTTTCAGGGCCATAATATGAAATAAACTTATTTATAGATTTATCCCATGTTAGATAACTGTCGTTATATTCAGATATAAAACGATAGCCATCTTTTCTTTTTTCAAGTTCTAATCCTTCACGTCCTAACCAATAGTTAAGTACATGATCATATTTACCTGCTTTATTTTGAAAGTAGATATCTATAAAACCATCACTGTTGCCAGTGAACATTGAGTAAGCACCTTCACAGGTAACTTCTGAAGATCGGATAATGTAGTCTTTTAAGCCATCATTATTAAAATCTACATTTACTAGAAAACCTTTATCGAAAGTGATTTTAGGATTCTTGATCGCCATCTCTTCATCTTCAGCTATGCCTTCACATGCTTCAATATAATGATTTTGGACTACTTCTTTGATTTCTATAGGAAGCTTATTAAAAGGAATACTATTATTTTTTACAGGAATTTCTGCTAAAGAACTTGTACAAATAATAGCTATAGCTGTGAAACCTATTAACTTTTTCATTAAGATACCGATAAAGTTTAATTTGATTAATATTAATAGGTGTATCTAAAACCTTGAGCCATCATACAATCTTGTATCATTTCAGCTTTTTCATTCTGGTTTACTTTAGCCAAACCTACATCATAGCGACATTTTGCTAAAGCATTATTTACATCGTGTGGAGTTATTCCTGCTTTTCTCCACATAGGTTGTGATGTACTGCATGCAGAAATTAAAAGTGTTGATGCAGTTAAAACCCCGATAATAATTTTTTTCATAAAAAAGCCATAAAATTTAATTGAATAATTTTTCCATTCTATCAAATTTTATAAATTTTGTAATAAAAAAACGGGGAGTCGAGCTCCCATTTTTTATTGAGGATTTTTTAATTTTTTTAGCATGGCATCACGTAAAATTTCATTCATACGTGTTTGATATCCTTTAGCTTTGGAATTATGTAAGAATTAAAAACCAAAAACTCAGAATTAATATTTAAAAATACTACATAGTCGTATAGAATAAATTGCTACAAGGTAGTATGAATACAAGCAATGTATACAATATGTGAAACCCCATTATTTACTAAATACTGTCTTGTTTATTGGACTCAGGAAGAATACGAAGAATTCAAAACATTCTTGGCATTAAATCCTGAAGCAGGAGATGTAGAGCCTAATTCAGGTGGCATTCGTAAAATTAGATGGACGAGCGGTGGGAGAGGTAAAAGTAGTGGTGTCAGAGTCATCTACTTTAATCGTTTAACAAATGGAGAGATTTGGTTATTGACCCTGTACAGTAAAAAGCAAACGGTACAGCTTAGTAAAAAAACTCTTCAAGCATTGGTGGAGAAATTAAATGACTCGTTTAATGACTGAAAAAGAACTCGAAGCTTTTGAAGCAACCAGAGATATTGAAGCTGAAATCTTGCAAGGTATAGATGATATGCTTGCTAATAATGCAGCTAAAAGAACTGTAATCACTGAGACCGATGTAGCATTAGCTCGTAGAAAGGCTCAACTGACACAAGAACAGTTTGCCAAACTTCTGGGTGTTTCGAGACGTACACTCGAATCTTGGGAACAAGGTGCTAGAAGACCTTCAGGAGCAGCAACATCGCTTATTCGATTATTTATTGTTGATCCACAATTTGTAAAAGAAAGCCTGGCTTGATTTATATAGCTCTCGATTGAGGGCTATTGGCTATAACCAGATTCGAGAATCATGATGAAGCATTTAGGATTTGTCGGAAAAAATACAGAACATCTTGGATACACACATGTTGAAATTATTAACAGTTCTCTCCGACTGTCCTTCAACGTGCCATTAAAGAATAATCCTGAGGAAGTCTTTAAAAAAATGGTAGAAAGCAACTACGATTTATTAATGGCAACCTCATCAGAAATTTCGTTTGAATTAGACCATGAAATAATTGAAAATTTAGAAAAATTAATTAAAAAACAAGGTGTTGAGTTGGATGAGTTTATTCAGGATACGTTGATTAAATTTATCAATCAAAACCAATTAGATACTGCCAACTAATTACTATTTCTAGATAATAAAAAACCCCGGCATCCTGCCGGGGTTTTTTATTGGAACATTAGGTCTTTGTGCTCTTGCATGTCTTATATAGCGCCATCCTGGTGCTTATTTTTTATTATATGGAACTTCCTGTTCCTGACCATTCAATAATATGAAAATTCCAGTATGCCGCATAGCAGCAAAGGGCCGAGATTCACGTAAGCCTAGGCCTACAAAATAGCCTAAATTTTATCCCCAGAAATTGGGGATATTTTTGGTCCTGGGAAGGCTGTGGACATTAGGGAAATGTTGAATTTGAGTATTTTTTAACCGATTTTTTTGACTAAATATTACAAATCTGCTTAAAAAACACACGAGTTGTTAAAACGTCTGTTTTTTGATCTTTGGGGGTTGGGGTTTATTGGGTTAACTATTTGATAAACAACATTATTTTAAGAGGCATTTCGTATAACGCCCATTATGTTAAGTAAGGAGGTAAATTGGTGGCTTTTTACTTTTTACTCCACTCCCTTGTTCCACTTATTTGTGAAACTGTATCTTCAAAATTAAATAGTTGATCTACGTTTGGAGAATACTTTCCCTTGTTATTTGAATAGATAAAACTTTGGCAATCACATTTATCTTCACTTTCACCACAATCCATACATTCAGCATTACAATAATCTATCATCCTATCTATGGCATCATTAGGTTCGTAATCATATAAGAAACTAGCATATCCTGTACTTCCGCAGATTTTTCCATTAATAAAACTATCCACATCATTTGTAGTTGTTAAATTACAATTAAAAATTGCCGCAATTGGTCTTAAAACTACTCTCGAATAGTCAAATACAGAAGATGTCGTATTGAAGAAAAATTTCCCTTCTTCTTCTGTAATGCAATTAAAAGAAAGTTCACCATATGTTTGAAGAAGTTCTGTATATGCTTTTTTACTTGGATCTAATTCAACATGCTTGAAAGAATTATTAACAGCATCAAGTAAAGAAAATTTATTATTTATATGTTTACAACCATCAACAGCATATCTTTGATCAAAACTTTTCACTAAGTCTACTCTATTAATTTTCACTTTTTTATTTGAAATAAACCATATATAGTCAATAGCATGTGCCAAAATCGTATTAAATGAAAATACTTGATGCAGCTTTAGTTGATTTTTATCCAAAAGTTTAAAGAAGTCTTGAGATGCTGGTATAAGAACTTTATTTAAATAAGATAATAAATATCTTGCATCTTTTTCATTAGAATTTCCTTCATATATGTTTTTACTTTCTTTATAATTTTCAATATATCCCATATTAATTTCCCTATTTTTCTAAAATCAATATAATATATTCTATAAGAAATATAAAAGTATTACCTAAAATTTTTAAAATTATAGGTAATATCTTTATATTACTGTAGCTCTTGTATTTCTTTTAATTTTTGCTGAGCATGAATATCTCCTTGATTGGCAGCTTTTACCAACCATTTTATTGCCTCACCATTATCTTTAGGAACACCTCTTCCATAAAAATATCTCATTGCTATAGAGAATTGAGCATTTGCATATCCTTGTTCTGCAGCTTTACGAGTCCATTCGATTGATTTAACATTATCTTGTGGAATTCCCTCACCAGTCTCATAAATTATACCTAAATTGTATTGGGCTTCTGCATATCCCAGCTCAGCTGACTTTTTTATTAACTCAGCTGCTTTTACATAGTTTCCTTCATATGTATATGATAGACCTAATTGATATAACTTTTCAGCATTTTCAGCATTTTCAGCATTTTCAGCATTTTCATTAATTTTTAAATCCGTATTACTGTGGGATGATGGCAATTCTATCTGTGATTTTTTTATATTAATAAAAAATGTACAAAAAACTAAAATACCAATAATTAATAAAATTATTAAAATTAAATTAGTTCTATTAGCTTTTTTATTACTGGAATCAATATGAATAGTTTCAATGGTATTATAAAAATTTCTTTCTTTTACGCCATTTATTAAGCTATTAAGATTAATCCCAATTAATTTTATAAATCCTAATATTATGGGGATAATAATAGAACCTAATAAAAAAACACCTATCACACCTAAAAAGCTATTAGGTTCTATTATTAAATAAGCAATATAATAAGGAGTTAATATTAATATTATACATAGAATTAAAATAATAATAAAACTAAGATAAAAAAAATTTTTTTTCAAAAAAAATATCCGTTAAAAAAATAAGTATATGAATTATATACTTAAATTATATTAATTTTCGAGTGTTTTTCTAATTTTTCAATATATTGATGTATTGTAAGTTCCTTTTGTTTAAAAATTGAAAGAGTAACGTTCCTCATAAATTTTCATTGTTTTTAATAGTTTAATAAGGCTATTTTTTAGTCATTTTTATGTTCAGTTATCCAATATTTCTAAAATTAACATAATACACGTTATACGAATTCCCAAGGCATGGCTTTTAGTCATGCTTTTTTTATCAAAAGAGTATAGCTGAATGATAGCGAGCCAAATCGCATACAATATCTATCATTAGACTTAATGCAATAATTAAATGATGTTGTTATCATTAATCTAATAGAATTAAGATTAAATGATAGAAATGAATACACGTATTTATCTACGAGCTTCAACTAAAGATCAAGATGCAAAAAGGGCTTTGCAGATTCTTCAGGATCTAAACCAAAACTTGAATTTGGGTGAAACCATTGTGTACGTGGAAAACTATAGTGGTACGAAGTTAGACCGACCTGAATTGAATAAGCTGCTGTCAGAAGCAAATCAAGGTGACACCTTGTTGGTTGAAAGTATTGACCGATTATCACGCCTAACCCAACAGGATTTTCAAGAGCTGAAGCGCAGGATTCAGGAGAAAGGACTTCGATTAATTGTGGCAGATCTTCCTACTACCTACCAAATGATTCAAACCAGTGACAGCATTACTCATTCAATCCTGGAACTCATCAACAATATGTTGATTGATCTCCTGGCAACAATGGCCCGCCTGGACAATGAGAAACGTATAGAACGTATTAAGCAGGGCCTGGCACGTTCGGGTTACAAGCCAACAGGTAAGAAAGCCAATGAGGCTAAGCACAAACGAATAAAAGAATTACTAGCAGCAGGCAATATGACTAAGGAAGAAATTGCCAAAGCAGTGAATTGTGGAGTTGCAACTGTTTATCGAGTTGCTAAAGTCATTTAAAAAGGCTTGTATCAGTGCTTCCCTTATGTCATATCTATTTACAAAG
>NZ_VPCO01000039.1:0-12280 GCF_013418175.1 Acinetobacter sp. YH12200 | reverse complement strand
CAAACGAACAAATAGAGCAGATAGAATTTGCACTCAACCATCGTCCTAGAAAAACACTAGGTTGGTATACGCCTAGTGAAGTTATGGCTGGTTTTTATACTGTTGCACTTGCCGCTTGAATCCGCCTTTTAAATGATTGCTAGATTTCATTAGATATCTTTAATTGATCAAAAAATGTTCAATTTATTCATATTTAAATAGATGCTGAAAATACCCTCATCCTTCTGGGATGAGAAGCACTGCTTCGCAAGAGGATGAGGGTATTTTATTTATAATGATTAAAAAATGACTTATCAAAGAACGCTAGTATCTATTGATATGTATCTGGCTTGAAAACCGCAATATAGACCCGGTTACACAAATGATCATGCTTGACCCTTGAATGAAACGATCAAATGTTTGAGCATGATATTTTCTGGGTTATAGAAGTGATGGATCGCCATGATAGATGAAGAAAAGCCGTTAAACTTCGATGATGACAATGAGCCTCAAGATTTCGAAGATGAAGAGTTTATCGATGATAAGAAAGAGGATGAGCTGTACAACACGATTACCAAAGATGGTTCAAGTGTTGATCCTGCAGATGATGGCACGCGGCATATTCGCCCTGAAGATGGTAATCCCATAGAAGTTGAAGAGTAAAGAAAAAAGTCCAATTCAATATTGGGCTTTTTATGTTCGTGATTTTCTTTGTCATGAAGTACAGTGCTTTGGGTATACACCTGTAGAAGCAATGAATATCAGAATTTAAGCGCAATGGGCTGCAAAAAAGTTGTGAAATATGGCTGAAATTATGTTTCTGTTACATCCTTAAGAAAAATGAATGAAGCAATAAATTAGCGCTAAAATATAAAAAATCAATCAAATCAGATCATAATAAATTGAAAATCAATAAAGCCTTAATAAAATTAGGTGTATATTGAAAGTACAATTTCACTCATCAGAGTATGTTCGCATGGCAACTAAATTTATAATCCGTTTTGCAATGATTCTATTCGCTGTACTTATTTTGACTGCGCTTTCGATTCAATTTTTCTTTGATCCAGAAGTGACTGTGGTTTTATGGATCTTCGCTGTACCCTTTATTCTGGGGGTGCCAATTTTAGCCTCTGTCGTATTGGCAAGTAATGAGGAACTGGATATTCATAGCGTAAATTAAATTGAAAAAAGCCCTCATTTTTTGAGGGTTTTTTATGATATAAAGATGCTTAAATAGCCTGAGCTACTCAACTAGAGTCATTCAATCACTAATCTTTAAATGTGTCATTTAGCGCACTTTGCACCGCTTCAACACGTGCCTTGCAGGCTTTATAGGCGCTCATGGATTCTTCCACGATTTTCATCAGATTATCAATGTCCGGTTCTTGCTGAGATTCGAGCAATTCCGCATTCTTTTTCAAGATGTCATAGCCTTGCTGGAAGCTTAAAGTATCATGAGTCATGGGGAAGTACCTGTATAAGTTGTGCTGAAAAAATGCCATCCTGCAGTTCTACCTGAACCGGATCGCTGGGTTGAATCTGGTTGATAGAACCCACCACATGTTCTTGCTGACGTACGATGGCATAACCTTTCGATAAAACATGTCGTGGGTTTTGCAATAGCGTTTCCCGCATCAGGGCATCTAGCTGCTGATTGATTAGTTGGGTATGTTGCTGAGCCAGACTGGAGGTATTGGCCTTGATCTGTTGCAGACGTTGCAGGGCATCCATAATTTGGCTGTTGGCCAGACTTTGAATGAGTTTTAAGAATTGATCATTCTGATTTTGGTAGGCCTGAATTTGCTGTTGAGATAAACGCTGAATCCGCTGTAAATAATTCAAGACATCTTGTGTGAGTTCGACTATATGATTGCGAATTCCGGCGATGACTTTACTCGGAGTATCAAAGGAGCGATGCGCAATCTCATCCAGAATGGTGTGGTCTTTTTCATGTCCGATGCCCACCCAAATCGGAACCGAGCGTTTACAGAGCAGGGCAGCCAGATCATAATCATTTAAATAAGCCAGATCATTGACTGCTCCGCCACCCCGAATAATGACGATTAAATCTGGCGCAGTGTCATAGGTTTTCGCCCATTGTTTCAGAGCTTGTGCCAGACTCTGCATAATGCTTTGCGGGGCAGAATTTCCCTGAAAAGTCGCAGTGTGATAGATAAACTCGCAAACTTGCGCACGATGTAGTGCATCGGCATCTTTTCTGAAATCTCCGAGACCTGCTGCGTTTTCGGGAGCAATCACTAAAATTCGGTTCAAATCAAAAGGGCTGGGCAGGTTTCTATTACGCTGAATCAGCGCTTAGCCTGTCAATAATCTGCTGATAACGCCGGGCAATATCACCCAAGGTATAACCCGAGTCAATCTCGACGATATTTAAAGAAAAACCATATTGTGGATCAAAATTGGCTTGGACTTTAATCAGAACTTTGAGATCACGACTTAATTCAATCCCGCTTTCACGTTCAAATTGAGTGACAATTTTCTGGGCGCTAAATTTCCAGATGGTGGCTCGGCAACTGGCAATGACCTGATCGCTATCAGCCTCTTTTTCTGCCAGTTCCAGATAATAATGACCTGCTTTGGTACTAAGGTTGCGAATCTCAGCTTTGACCCATACCGGCGTATCGAAAGTGAGTTTGACCGCTTCCTGAACTGTCGCAAGATATTCCTTGAGGGAGAGTTGGAGATCGTCTGTCATGCCAGTATAAAGTTTAAAATTCAATCAAATAGTAAATCAATCTGCTCAAGATCACAAATCTAAAAATGCAGTCACTTAAACTTTATGTAATGACATTGTGTTGATGATGGAATGAAGAATCACTTCATTGAGAACGTTAAATTCGTATTCGTTTCAATTTAAACAGATTCCCTGCATCTCTATCTTCATCAATCAAATAGTTGGCAAGATAGCAATACTGAATTTAGCAATACTTTTATTATTAAACCTTATTGAAGGTATTTGATTAACAATGTACACAGACTTGTGCCTAGAAAAGGTATGGAAATATGCTAAATTAGTGCAGAATTATTGAAGAAGAATACACGCTCATGAAAAAAACAATGCTGTTCGGTTTGCTGGCGGTTGCTTTAAGCGCCTGTACCACTACACCACAATCAGAAACGGAAGCGCCCAAAATAGGTATGCCAAATCCGGCGAGCACTTATTGTGTCAATCAGGGTGGCAAGCTTGAAATACGTAATGAAAGTAATGGCCAGGTTGGATATTGTCATTTAAAGAATGGACAGGTGGTAGAAGAGTGGGAGTTGCTGCATATGAACCAGCCTAAATGTATTGCCGATCAGGCGATGACATTGGTTGGTCAGTCCAACCTGACTGAAGCGCAAATCAAACAGAAAACCCAGGCGCAGATTGTACGTATGGTCGAGCCGGGTCAAGCAGTCACCATGGATTATCGTGAAGAGCGTGTGACAGTAACCGTAGATCCTGCCAGCAAAAAAATTATTCAGGCTTCATGCGGTTAAGTATTTAAAAAACAAAAGCCCATTGATGGGCTTTTTTAAATTTAAAGTCATACTGGCATTTTAAATGACAAATCTTCCCCGATCTTTTATATTGCCCCTCGGAAGGAGAAACTCATGAAAAAGTTATTGGCTTTATCGTTTATGCTGGCTCTGGCCGGTTGTGCCGAGAAGAAACCCTTAACCCCTGAAGAGCAGTGGCAAGGTTATTGTCGAAGTGTGGGAAATGCCGCGCGAACCATTATGCTGGATCGTCAGAATGCGATTGAGAAAGAGAAAGCAATCGAGCATGCCCTCAAGATCGATGATGAAACCACCAAAGGTTTTATTCTGAACATTATTGATGAAGTCTACGCACTTCCAGCCGAAGAGATTAAGGCAGATGTAAAAGCAGCCCGTGAAAAAGTCCGCGCTGAGTTTACTGAAAAATGTATTGCCACGCCGCATGATGAATTACCAGATTACAAACCGTTCTAGGGAACGGTTTTTTAATGGCTGAATCAGGCATAGCAACATCTCTTTAAAAAAAGTATCAACCCGAATAAAAGACAAAAAAACCTCTACTTAATAATAAAAAAATAGCCTAAGCAAAATGTACACTTTGTGACAATTTCTAAATCTAAAATATAGAAATACTTATCTTTATATTGAATAATGAATTTAACTCCAATTACCCGAGGAGTAACACAATATGCAAGTCGTCAGATATTTACATCATTCTGATCTGCTCTTAGAAGATGAACATGGTGTAGTCATTATTGCTGGTAGTCGCTATGTCCTGAGCGTAGGCGACAAAGTATTTTTAAAGAAGGTGCTAGAACAAGAAAAAAAGCTGTATCAGGTGGATATTTCCTTTGCCAGCAATAATCACAGCACGATGTGTGAAGATGAATGCGTGGTGAAATTCAAAGGCTGCCGGGATTCATATCAGCAATATTTAAACTCGACCACTGTACACTAAGGTGGAGTATCTTTTTAACTTCAAATCAGGCAACATCATGGTTGCCTTTTTTATGCATTAAATTCAGTTAAAAGGGCCTGCTCATAGGCTTGTTTCTTGAGATCTGATCTAAAAGTGATTATTGAATAATCATTAAGAGCATCATTTAGTTATAAAATAACGAGCATCACAAAGAAACACTTGAGTTGCATTAACTTTTAACTGGAAATTTAGTAAAATTTCGGAGTCCATATTATTTGTGAAGCTTGGAATAAGCAGGAATTCATAAGTAATTTTTTAAAAAAGAGGAATAACACTGTGCTAGAAGCTTACCGCCAACACGTTGAAGAACGTGCCGCACTCGGAGTCCCACCGAAGCCACTTGACGATGCCCAAACCGCTGCATTAGTTGAACTACTAGTTAACCCGCCAGCTGGTGAAGAAGCATACTTGGTAGATTTGCTTGAAAACCGTGTACCAGCAGGTGTTGACCAAGCTGCATATGTAAAAGCTGCGTTCTTGGCTGCATTGGCAAAAGGCGAAGCAACCTCTCCACTTATTTCTAAAGAACGTGCGGTTTACTTGCTAGGTACTATGCTTGGTGGTTATAACGTAGCGCCTTTAGTTGAACTTTTAGACAACGCTGAACTTTCTGAGCTTGCTGCTGAAGCGCTTAAGAAAACGCTTCTTGTATTTGATGCATTCCACGATGTCGCTGATAAAGCAAAAGCGGGTAATGCAAATGCACAAGCTGTTATGCAGTCTTGGGCTGATGCTGAATGGTTTACTTCACGTCCAGACGTTCCTGAAGAAATCAAACTGACAGTTTTCAAAGTCACTGGCGAAACCAACACTGATGACTTGTCACCTGCACAAGATGCTTGGAGCCGCCCGGACATTCCATTGCACGCAAATGCAATGTTGAAAAACGTACGTGACGGAATCAACCCGGAAGTTCCTGGTGAAGTTGGTCCATTAAACCAAATCAAAGAATTGATCGCGAAAGGCAACCAAGTTGCTTACGTAGGTGACGTTGTTGGTACAGGTTCATCTCGTAAATCTGCAACCAACTCTGTGCTTTGGTTCTTTGGTGATGACATTGCTCATATCCCGAACAAAAAAGACGGTGGTTACTGCCTAGGTTCTAAAATTGCGCCAATTTTCTTCAACACGATGGAAGATGCGGGTGCATTACCGATCGAGATCGATGTTGGCAACATGAACATGGGCGATGAAATCGTTCTTAAAATCGATCATGCTGCTGCGAAAGTTTCTGCATCTAAAGACGGTGCTGTAATTGCTGAAGCTGATCTTAAAACACCTGTACTTCTAGACGAAGTTCGTGCTGGCGGTCGTATTAACCTGATCGTTGGTCGTGGTTTGACCACTAAAGCACGTGAAGCTTTAGGTCTTCCAGTATCTACGTTGTTCCGTACTCCGGTTCAACCTGCTGCAACTGGCAAAGGCTTCACTCAAGCACAGAAAATGGTTGGTCGCGCTTGTGGTCTTCCTGAAGGTCAAGGCGTACTTCCAGGTACTTACTGTGAACCTAAGATGACCACTGTTGGTTCGCAAGATACCACTGGTCCAATGACGCGTGACGAATTGAAAGACTTGGCTTGCCTAGGTTTCTCTGCTGACCTTGTTATGCAGTCTTTCTGTCATACCGCTGCGTATCCAAAGCCAGTTGACGTTCAAATGCAACACTCGCTTCCTGATTTCATCATGAACCGTGGTGGTGTGTCTTTACGTCCAGGTGACGGTATTATCCACTCTTGGTTAAACCGTATGCTTCTTCCGGATACTGTGGGTACTGGTGGTGACTCGCATACTCGTTTCCCAATCGGTATTTCGTTCCCGGCGGGTTCTGGTCTAGTAGCTTTTGCTGCAGCAACTGGTGTTATGCCACTTGATATGCCTGAATCTGTACTTGTGAAGTTCAAAGGTAAAATGCAGCCTGGTATCACACTACGTGACCTGGTACATGCAATTCCTTACTACGCAATTCAAGCGGGTGACTTAACTGTAGAGAAGAAAGGTAAGAAAAACATCTTCTCTGGTCGTATCCTTGAGATCGATTTGACAGAAATGGAAACTGACCTGACTGTTGAGCAAGCATTCGAATTGTCTGATGCTTCTGCTGAACGTTCAGCTGCTGGTTGTTCGATCACGCTTTCTGAAGAGAAAGTTGCTGAATACCTTCGTTCAAACATCACTATGCTTAAGTGGATGATTTCTGAAGGTTATGGCGATGCGCGTACAATGGCTCGTCGTGTTGAGAACATGGAAAAATGGTTAGCGAATCCATCACTGCTTAAAGCGGATGCGGATGCTGAATACACGAAAGTGTATGAAATCGATCTAGCTGACATTAAAGAACCTGTTCTTTGCTGCCCGAACGATCCAGATGATGCAAAACTTCTTTCTGACGTTCAAGGCGTGAAAATTGACGAAGTATTCGTTGGTTCTTGTATGACAAACATTGGTCACTTCCGTGCGACTGGTAAATTGTTAGAGAAAGTTCCAGGTGGTGCATTGTCAACTCGTTTGTGGATTGCTCCGCCAACGCGTATGGACGAACATCAGTTGATGGAAGAAGGTTTCTATAATATTTATGGTAAAGCTGGCGCGCGTACTGAAATGCCAGGTTGTTCATTATGTATGGGTAACCAGGCACGTGTAGCTCCGAACACGACTTGTGTATCGACTTCTACTCGTAACTTCCCGAACCGTTTAGGTCAAGGTGCTAACGTTTACTTGGCTTCTGCTGAACTTGCTTCTGTTGCTGCTGTATTGGGTAAATTACCTTCTCCAGAAGAATACCAACAGTACGCAGCTCAAATTGACAGCATGTCAGCTGACATCTATCAATACTTAAGCTTCGACAAGATGAGCGAATATACTAACGCTGCTAAAGACGTTGATACGAAGAAAATTGCTGCTGCTCAGTTGACTTAATATTAAGTTGATTAAAAAGTAGTTTAAAATAAGGGCTGATTGATCAGCCCTTATTTTTTACGAAAAGAAGAATTAAATTCTATTTGAGCGATGTGAATGGAAAGGTTAATAGATCCAGATTATTTAAATGCTAATCAAGGTGTCTTAGCTTTACTAATATTTTTATTTGGTATGGCAGTGACAGTTGTTAGTATAGTTGTAAAATATTTTAATAATAAACCTAAATTTAAAATTACTACTATTGAAGGTCCAACTTTTACTTGTACTTTTGAAACAGGAAATGTTTTTAATGGGCATCAAGCTCATATAACAGCAGTGGCTCTTTATTTAGATATAAAGAATGTTGGTAAATTACCTTGTGGTATAGATAAGATTTTCATTGGGTATAAATGGAATATAATCCCTTTTAGTTTTAATTGGCTTAAATATCGTTTCTTGGGTTGGTTTTGGCTAAAAGAGCAGGTAATAGCTTTAGATGATTTTCAAGTCAAAATTGGTGATAAAATTAAGGTATATCCATTTTTAACTCAGTTAAATACGCTTTCTCCTGCCAAAGTAGAAAAATATATAGAAGTAGGAAAAGGTATTAGTGGTGTTGTATATTTTGAGCAGCAAGAAAGTTGGGGAGCGATGTCGCCAGTTGTACATAATAAAATCACTAAAATAAAAATCTGTATAGTTGATTCATTTGGAAAGAAGCATAAAAAAATTTTGAAAATTCCTGTGGTGCAGTTAAATGAAGCATTTAAATATAATCCGTCCTTTGGGATGACATATCACATTTTGAATGATGAAAAGAATATTTCCAAAACTTTATAAGGGACTAATCATTTAAAATGAATTTGTGCTCATTAATATTTCTCTCTTTACACCTAACTCAATACAGCGTTTAATCGCCACATTGAAAAATGATTTAAAAGTTGATATAACAATGACAAAACAATCCCGATTCCTCTGTATTGGCGGTTTCCTTAACGGAACCCAAGTCAAAGACCAAGGCGACAGCTTTGTCTGCATCGAAAAATGCAAAAATGTCACCTATACCAAAAAGGAAATATTCCATCCTGATTCATGGGATCACGACTACTATGTTTGTGAAACGACCACAGATCAGCAAGCGCGCAACTGGGTTTATGATATTCCATCACGTTAATTGCGTCTATTCGGGCTATAAATTAAACAATTATTAGAAACAATAACTTGCATTACATTTCTATGATTGATTTTTCATCTCTCTTTCCCAAAACTGTATGAAAATAAAGCCAATAGGGAATGTTATGACTTATGAAATAGATGCCTTTGGCACTCTAGTAATTGCTGTTTTTTTTCTTTTTATTGGGCGGTATCTTGTTAGTAAAATTAGCTTCTTTAGGAACTATAACTTACCTGAACCTGTAATCGGTGGTTTAGTCGCAGCGATTACGGCCTTTATTCTCTATAAATTGTTTAATATCAGTGCCACATTTGACGCACAAATTCAAACCATCCTGATGCTGATGTTCTTTACTTCTGTTGGCTTAAGTGCAGACTTTTTGAAACTGAAAGAAGGTGGAAAATCGCTCCTGACCTTCTTGGTCTGTGTCATTTTATTTGTAGTCGTGCAAAATGCTGTCGGTATGAGTTTAGCCACAGCGCTTGGACTTGATCCACTGATTGGCTTGATTGTCGGTTCCGTCACCTTAACGGGTGGTCATGGTACCGCCGGTGCCTGGGGCGAGGTTCTGGAAACTCAATATGCGATCCAGGGAGCAGTTGTCCTTGGTATGGCAAGTGCTACCTTTGGCTTGATTATTGGTGGACTTGTGGGCGGTCCAGTTGCCAAGTTCCTGATTAAACGCAACCAACTGGCTGAAACAGTAGCGCAAGAGACTAATGAACAGCAGCTCGAATCGCACATCAACACTGCGCCCTTTGAATATCCAAAGAAAACCCGATTGATTACATCCAGTAATGCCGTGTCGACTTTGGGGATGTTTGCCCTGTGTATTTTTGTCGCCAATCAGATGACAGACTTCAGCCAGGGAAGATGGTTTGAATTGCCCACTTTTGTATGGGCTTTAGGCACAGGTGTGATTGTGCGTAATGTCTTGGAGCATGTGCTGAAAGTCGATATCTTCGACCGTGCAATCGATGTATTTGGCAATGCGTCTTTATCCCTGTATTTATCTATGGCTTTACTATCACTGCAACTCTGGTTACTGGCCGATTTGGCAGGTCCGCTCATTACCATTTTATTGGCGCAGACAGCGGTATTGATTTTATTTACCGCAATTGTGACCTTTAGAATCATGGGCAAAAATTACGATGCAGCAGTATTAGTGGCAGGGCATTGTGGTTTTGGTATGGGGGCAACACCGACAGCGATTGCCAATATTCAGGCGGTGACCAATAGCTATGGTCCATCACATAAAGCTTTTTTAATTGTACCGCTGTGTGGTGCATTTTTTATTGATATTGTGAATGCTGTGGTGATCCAAAGCATCATTGCATTTTTCGGCTAAATGTTAATACGTTTTTAAAATCATACATGCAATAAAAAGCCCCATGGTTAGGGGCTAGTCGTATATAGGTCAAGCCCATATACTGTAAGAGGCTCATCTCAAACTGAGTGTATTAGAACATAGCAGCTTGCAAATAACCATCTAAATCTGATTTAAACCGTCAATTGTTGTTCAATCACCGGCCATAAGTTTTGATGTGATTTTTTAAACATCAGCATATGGCCAATGGCTTTATGCGCATATCTTTTAGGTTGAAGCTCAATCATCTGAGTGTCTGCATTGGGGTATAAACGCAGTAAATCTTTTACATTTGCTTCTGTTGCAATTTCATCATCCGATGACCAGATCGAAATAATCGGGCAGGTGATTTGAGCATGAAAATCTGAGCGTGGTAATAGGGTTTTACCCATTGCATTCATGACATAGCCCGGTTTGCTACAGAACTGTGCCCATTCACGCGCCACATCTTTAGGCAGATTTTCGCCCATGCCAATCGCTTGAGTTGGAGCATATCCTTTGCTCATACGGGCCAGTGGGAAAATGAGATTGAACATGACCGGCGCCAGCAGTTTGGTTTTACCTTTAAGTCCTTTGATATGTCCGGTTGAGCCAGCAACAGCCACCACTTTTGCAACTTTGTCATAATTCGGTACGATCCCCAGAAGCTGACCACCAGCACTATGCCCCAGCAAAATCACTTTTTCTGCATGAGTACGTGCTAATAAAGCATCAATCGCGGCGGGAATATCCAGTTGACCCCATTGCACAATGCTGGCTTTGGACTGTTTTAAAGGGCCTGCGAGTGACTCACCAATTCCCCGAAAGTCAAAGACCAGTACCGCATAGCCCTGAGCTTGCAACCAGATGCAGAAATGATGATAAAACTGTTGGGTAATACCTGTGGCAGGACAGACCAATACCGGACGTTTTTCAGATTCTGAAGAAGCCGCATAAAAGCGTGCACTTAAGTGATAGCCATCCTGGCACTGTAGAGTCAATGTTTCAAATTCAGACATACGATACACTATGATTTTAGCTTCCTGATGAAGCTTTAACTTTATACAGTTTTTGAAGGGATGCTTGCGCAAAGCATGACTTAAAAGTCAGTAAAATAATAGATATGGAATGAGCTTATGCTATCAATGGAACTTGCACTGGCCGTTAAAATCGCCATTATTTTTAGTGGAATATTCTTGTGGATTGGGATGTTTACCGGGGTCTGGAAGTATTGGCAGATCCGTCAATCACCACAGTCACGCGCACATTATTATGTCGATATTGCCCATCGTAGCAGTCTGCTATATGCACCAGCGACGCTAATTCTGGCAGTTCTGGCATATTATTCCGATTTATCCAGTGCCATGAATTTGATCTGCGTACTGGTGAATATCGTATTTTTTAGTTTTTCGATTGCAGCTTATATGCTGCATGGTTTCCTGCAAGATACCACCAATCAGTTTAAGCAACCGCATCAACTGGGTCGGTTTCATCTACCTGGCAGTCTGATGAGCTTGGCAATGCTGGGATTAATTATTGCAGAACTTGGAGGAACGGGGATTTTACTCTATGGCGCATTTGGTGGGCTATTTTAATTATTCTTAAAAGTAATATTTTGGTTTTTTTACCAGATGGATGACTGGCCACATCATCCATCTGGGCTAATTTAAAATTTGATTATCGGTATTTCTGGTCTATGGCAGCCCACAGGAAGAAAGCAGCTGAGACGATCAGCGCATAACCAAAGTATTCAAGTTTTAAATTACCTTGAATTAAGCAATGGACGGTTAAAGTCAGCATAAGTGCAAAAGTGGTGCATATAAATGTCACCAGATTGGTGTCGTTGGCTTTAAGAGCGTCAATGAAGACTTGCTTGTTGAAATGTAATGATAACATCTCCATCCCTCCCATTTATTTATGTTATTGAAGACTAAAGCAGATTAAGTTAGTCAGAATTGAACATACAGTTGTACTGTTTAATATCAGCCTTTGCAACCATCGGGCTGCACTTTCAGGGTCAAAATGGCCTTCTTTAGTCGTAAAAATACATAATCAATTGATTAGTAAAGCATTATATATTCAGATTACACCTCCATATCGTCATGAAAACAATAGCTAGCAATTGTTTGATGTGAGCAGATAGAAAATGCAAATTCTACGCCAAAGATATGTAGTGTTAATCAATAGAATGTAAGACTGTGTATAAGTCAGGGGGCAAGATGGTTTAAGTCAGCAACAACATGTATCTAAAAGCTAAAATTCAAAAAATTATTTATATTTATAGGCGGATTCAAGCGGCAAGTGCAACAGTATAAAAACCAGCCATAACTTCACTAGGCGTATACCAACCTAGTGTTTTTCTAGGACGATGGTTGAGTGCAAATTCTATCTGCTCTATTTGTTCGTT
>NZ_VPCO01000038.1:0-12511 GCF_013418175.1 Acinetobacter sp. YH12200 | reverse complement strand
GAAATTCATGCACGTGTAGCAGTCCTCAACAGATTTACGGAATTAGGTCGACCACTTACCCAAGTTACGCCTTAAATTTGGCTCAATTAGGGGCGCTTTGCATTTCAAATCTTTGTGCAACAAAGCCCTGCCGAATTTATGCTTTTTAAACAGAGCCAGTTCATGCTCGTATTTTTGAGTGAGAATAGAGAGATGTTGGTTGCATGCTTCCAGATGTTGAACTTTGCCATCTAATTGTTGATTGGTGACTTCCAGATGTTGAACTTTGGCATCTAATTGCTGATTTGATTGTGCCAAAGACTGATGCTGCATCGCCAATTGCCGGGTAAATTCCAGCAGTTGCTCATGGGTCAGTTGGTTTAAATCAGGCAGCGTTTTCATGACCGCAGTATGCCTGAGGTCATGAAGAGAATGAAATAGAACGTTTGGAGAATAGCAGAATGTACGAGCCTGGTTTAGAGCATCGTCACCACCTGCTGTCGTCCAATTCTCTGCCAGGGTAAACCCTGGATCAGTGCCTGCAACTGCTCTGGGCTGAGGGCTACGGTTTCACCCTGGTGAATCTGAGCCCAGTGAAATTTACCCTGTTCCAGCCGCCGGGCACACAGCCAGATGCCCAATCCATCATGCACCAGCACTTTCATGCGATGGCCACGCTTATTACAGAACAGGTAGGCGCAATGCAGTTTGATCGAGCCAAAGGCTCTCAGCACCTGAGCCATGGCAGTATCCATACCCGCACGCATGTCCATCGGCTGGGTAGAGAGCCAGATTTCATCGATATGGATCATGTTGCAAGTGCCTTGAGTAATTCTGCTAAAGCAGATATTTCTGATACTTGCCATTTCAAGCCAATTTCTGCTTTTGAGTGGGGTAAAGTAATTTGAACCGTTAACATGTCAGTAGGAGTAGGATCTAATGGTGCAGAGCAAGATAAGGCAATAAATGCAGGTTTATTCGGTAGTGGTGAGCGATCATTCCCTGGCTTACCATCAATTAAGCGAATCCATTTGGATACAAGATTTGTATTCAATCCATGTTGCAAAGCGACCGAAGCAATTGAAACGTTCGGTGCTTTAAGGCAAAGGATTTCTTTCTTTGCTTCGAGAGGTTCATGTTCATCAGGGTTGTTACGTCGTAAAGGCTGTACGGCCTTATTTGTCTCGGAGAGTGGTGGCAGTCCAAACAACAAACCCCATGACCATAACTTATGGGGCTTGTTGGCTATTTTGCTGCGTATTGTGTGGCTTTTTGTGATTAAGCCTTACATCGCTTCACGTTGTGCTTCATCTTCCAAATAGTTTTCTAAAGAATCATCTAGCGCATATAACCATGGCGTGTGATGTGGCTTAGCCATTTTTCCAGTCATTACTGAGCGATAGACTTTATCTCTAAAGCCCATAATGTTTTCTTTTTTATGCTTTTTCCATTGCATGAAAATATCATGCACTGCATCAATATTGAATGATGGATAGTCCGTCTGCGCAATCAGGCGTTTGATGTAGTCACCTTGGAAGCGGGCAGATTGTTCATCGTTCAATAGGCGCTGCTCTTTTTGATGTAAGGTCTGCGTATGGCTCTGCATTTCTGCCGTGCTTGGTAAAGCAATTTTGCCCAAAATCACATCACGGACAAACCATGCTTGCGCATCGAACATATTGAAGGTGTACCATTGATCTTGCATGCCCAAGTAGAACAAGCGAGGATTCTTTTCCCACACCACACCCTGATATAAACCCTGCGGATAAAGGCAGTTATGTGTTCTGAGGCGTAGGTTATCTTCAATAAATGGGAAGTGGTGCAAATAGCCTGTGCATAAAATAATGGCATCAATTTTGGCAGATGTTCCATCACTAAAATAAGCAGTATTTTCATCTACACGCAGTAATTGTGGCTTTTCAGACCAGTTTTTAGGCCATTTAAAGCCCATGGCTTTACTACGATAGCAACTGTAAATTTGCTTAGCACCGTATTTATAACATTGCGAACCAATGTCTTCGGCAGAGTAGCTGCTGCCAACCAATAACACAGACTTGCCTTTAAATTCCAGCGCATCACGGAAGTCGTGTGCGTGTAAAATGCGACCATGGAATTGATCAAAGCCTTCATAAACAGGAACGCGTGGGGTAGAGAAGTGTCCAGATGCAACGACAACATAATCAAATTGTTCTGAATAATGCTGTTGTTGTGCATAATCTTCGACATCTACCGTGAATTTTTGCGTTGTTTCATCATAGGCAATATGCTGAACGGCACTATTGAAACGAACTAAATCTTTGACCTGTGCTTTTTCTGCACGGCCTTTGATGTAATCCCACAGTACTGCACGTGGTGGATATGAAGCGATTGGTTTTTTGAAATGTTCATCAAAAGTATAATCGGCAAATTCTAGCGCTTCTTTGGGGCCATTTGACCATAAATAGCGGTACATACTGCCGTGGACAGGTTCCCCATGTTCATCTATACCAGTGCGCCAAGTATAGTTCCATAGCCCGCCCCAATCATTTTGTTTTTCGAAACATACAATTTCAGGAACTTGTAGACCTTTGGCCTTTGCTGACTGAAACGCTCTTAATTGGGCCATGCCACTTGGGCCAGCACCAATAATTGCAATTCGATCCATTGCTATCTCCATTAGTTTTGAGTTCTTAATTACCTCTCCAATTTTGAGTGTCACAATTTAGGATTTGAAATATAAGCATTATAAAGATAAGCAAATACAATCCTAAATTGAGCGATTAAAAATCTGTTCAAAATAGGATGTGAATTAAAAAAAAGAAAAAATAATAAAATGTGCTAAAGACAGTAAAAATTACCTAAGCAATTCATCTTTATAAAAAATACATTTTTTAAGAAAGCTGATCTTATCATAATTTCTGATTAATTGTGGCTTTGCTTAGTTATAAAAGTGAATTTAAAGTCATTCCATTAATATTTAAAATTTTATCATTTGGTATATGTTCTTGATTCTTATTAGGTTTTTCCTATAGATTCTAAAGAGAATTTTTTTAGATTTTTTCTTAAAATTTGTTTGAATTGAAGTGGTGGTGTTTCAAAAAGTATGCTGGGATTAAATGCAGCCATTATTGATGTGGAAGAAGGTTAAATCGAAAGCCTTAAAGTGGTTTTCTAACTTTTTCGAAAAATTACAGCTTCTCCTAAATCCACGCCTGAGCCGATGCCTGATTCTGCAATTATTACCTTCAATACCTACAGTAAAGAACTTACCAATCGATTGCTTATAATTTTAAAAGCAGTGACAAAACTGTCCCATAAATTACTCGAAATTCGCCTCCGACAAACCCGGTACGGTTCACCTAACTTTTTCAACTAACTACAAATGTGTCGCACTTGGGATTTGAATCTGCGTCGATAAAAATCATCTGCTGCCACAGAGAATCTATAAATAATAGTGCGCAAGTCCCAATAGATTAAAAAATGCTCAATTTTGGAATTTCCCCAAAGTTATCAGCTCTTCCAGGGCGAAAACTATCCCCAATTGCTGTGGATAAAATTTAGGCTATTTTGTACGCTTTATAGATCACCCGGATACCGCCACTTTTACCATTATTGCCTTGAGCACAAGGTGCTTTACGAATTCCACCACCATTTTTTGATTCAATCGCCCTGATCAGGCTATACCAAGAGATCTTGCTGGAGCTGACGATACCTTTCATCACTCACAAGCTCTTTGATTTGCTTGGTAAAAATACTGTTTTCAATAAATAAAATAGGTTTAAGTACGTCAATGGCGTATAAGAATTTTAGCAGTTTTAGAACAAAAAAAACGAGAGCTGTGAACTCTCGTTTCGCATAAGCAGAGGCTTACAAATATAAATATGAGCTATAAAAAAACCCGCATAATAGCGAGCAGGTTCTGATATTTGATCCAGACTATGGATTTTATAGAAATTATATTTCTAGATGATTTTGAATATTTTTCCACTTAAAGTACTTTGAAAAAGCATTTCAAAACTAGGTCGAATATCTTCACCATCGACGGTGATATGTTTTATATTCGAATGAGATTGGGTGGTGGCAAAATCATGATCCACAGTAGCTTGAATAGCGTATTTAACGCCAAACTGGTCTTTGATGCTGAGAGTCTGTTTAAACATATATATCCCCTTAAAAAAAATTGCAGTGGAAAGTCCACATAAACCATTGATGTTTATTATTTTTATTGATACACAACTTTATCATTTAATTTAAATAGCTGATTTAGAGAAGTGTAAAATGTACGACCATCCAAATTTAAATCAACCTCGATTCCAGATTCCAGTAGAACTCTTTTACCGACTTCAATTTGTTTTAAACCTTGACGTGTATTTTGCATTTTATGTAGAGGAATTAATGAAACAATAATTTCAGTACCATTTTTAGATTTTGCAATTAAATCATTTATTTTTAACAACTTATATCCTATTTTTTAGAAATTTTTTCAATTTTGAAAACATTTTAAAGTATAAAAAAAGCACTAATGAGTGCTTTTTATTACTGCTTATTATTACTTAGATAGCAACAATATTTACAGCATTCGGTCCTTTTTGACCTTGAGCTACACTGAATTCAACTTGCTGGCCTTCAAATAAGGTCTTGAAACCTGAATTCGCGATTTCGCTGAAATGAGCAAAAACGTCTGGACCTGATTCTTGTTGAATGAAACCAAAACCTTTAGTTTCGTTAAACCACTTAACAGTACCTTTAACAACATTTGAGTTTGACATAATATATCCTACTAATTTTTAATAATTTTTTAGTCATTTTATTGACTGATTAATAACTTTGAAATAATAAAGAAGCGACTTAAAATCTGAAAAAACGAAGGATTATGACTAAAACTGCGATACTTAAAGAAGATTTACCGGAACAAGACTTTTTTCTAGTTAACTTAACTATACACTAAAAATAGTAAAAATCAAGTTTTCTTATATATATATATTTATTAAACTAATAAAATAAGATTAAATTAATTAAAAAATTCAGTAAAATCATATTTTTATTGTAAATGTAACAATATAAGGTAATATGTAGAGTTGAGTTAGATTGATAAATAATGAATGCGATTATATAGTTCTGTAATAACAATATTGATGTTTTTAATTTCGGGAATGATGATTTTTTCCCATATGCAAGTCATAGATAAACCGCCAAATTTTATAGCTTTAAATACTGATAATTAGCAGTATGTGATAAAAAACCGCCTGTTAGGTTAATGCCAGTCAGTTAAGGAAATTTAGATTAAAAATAAATCTAAATTTCCTTATTTTTGAATTTTAATTGATCTAATTTTATGTGTTATTGAACATAATTTTAGTTCTGAAATTCTTAACTGATCAGCATTAGCCTGTTAGGTAGTTTTTTACTTTTGAAGAAATAATAAATATCGTTTATTTAACATAAACCCTCATATACAAAATTCGGGTGTCAGCCCCAAATAGAAATGTCCGGTTGCTCCAAAGTAAAAATTTCCGCTTTTAGAATACGCACTTTTGTGAGTGTCGAAGCGGACGGTTTGAATTACAGCAGATTGATGGATTCCTCGCTCCAAGCGCCTAAAATGAGCCAATGTCTGGCTGCCCTGCTTGATCGAGCAATTGAATCGTCAATTTATTCAGTCCTTAAGGATTGTAGAGGGTGGTTCAATGAGCTGGGTACCATTCTTGTGAGCAAATGCCTCATCCATTTTCTGCGCAACAGCACTGGGTTCACCATGTTTCGCAATATATTCAGCCCTTCTTTGCATAAACTCCGCTTCTCTTTGTTGAGCTCGCTGTATTGATTCATCAGGCTGTTGCCGTGGTTGTGTCGTCTTATAATTATAGAAGCCGACACCACAAACCAGGACAATCAAAAAAGTGATTTGTTTTTTAACAACTTTATTCACTTGCTCTCATCTCTATCAAATACCATCGCTTTTCCAGGCAGCAAAATTTCACCCTATTTAAAAAAATGGCTCAGTTATTTTATTCATCAATCTATTGATATTGTTAAATATTTATAAAGAGCCATTTCATCATCTTAAAATACGACTACCTTCAATCCACACCCAAAGCTTTAAATACCGCATCCACAGGATCCGCATAGAAGTTGGTCTGGAAGTTGATAAACAGTTCCACAGGAATCATTGGGATATCTGCCGCACTACTCATTGGCAAAGCAACCTTCTTGGCACCCGCATCAAAAGCCACCTGAAGACACTCAGCAATACTTTCCACCGGTGTCACAGAACCACCCAAGCTCATATCACCCAGTACCACCATCTGACTTTGTACCGATCGTCCTAACAGGCCAGAAGCAAAAGCCACTAAACTTGGCAGAGCAAGATGGCTGAGCGGGCCGGTATTCTGTAATTCCACCACATGTAAGTGGAAGTCATGTTCCAGCACCTTACTGCCACCCGAGATCCGGGATGCATTGGCCTTGAAGTAGTCAAATGCAATTTTGTCCTGCTCCTTGGCACTACTTGAATTCCATAAGCCTGATGTCGCCAGCTTTCCTGAACCTTTGGTGACTTGAAGTTCTAAGCGGTATAACCTCGGCATGCCTTTATTACTGAGCCCGATGGTATATAAGAAACCTGGCTTGGCTGGACCTTCGGGAATCAGTCCACCACCACCCTGCTCTTTTACCGATACAAAATGTTCTTCTAAGGTATCATTATCGATATAGCTGAAATGAACATCATAGAATTCCATGCCACCAATTTTCTTCAGCGGCTCTTTGATACGACGGCGCACCTGCAACGCATATTCCAGACACTGGCGTACATCTTCTTTATTAAACTGACCGTGTGGGTAGAGTAGCTTCATCAATCCGGAAACCGTCTTGCGAACGGCGATCACATCACGCTGATTCAGGTTGTTACCGAGTTTGAAGTACTTCTCAATGGAATCTGCAAAGCTACGCTTGCGCATTTCCCGGAAGAATTCAGCCAGATAATCAACGATCAATCCATAACGGTTGGTGAAAAACTCCGGGCGCATCTTCGGAATTTCCCAGCCGGGGATATAAGCATGAAAACGATCGAAGAATGCTGAATCGATCATGGCTTCAGGGAAAGGTGCCAACAGATGGCTGGTTTTGCCCAGAGATTCAACGCTTTGGTTGATATTCCCCACAAAAACCATCGAAGCTGAGGCTTCCATCTGTTCCCGGCTACGGGCAAAAGATCCTGAGGCCATGTAGTCTTTCATGATCTGTACGCCATCTTTGTCCTTTTGAATGCACGATTACGACCTAAGTGTTTGAAGGGTGGATTGAACACGATTTATTACCAAAATTAAAGAAAAAAAGTGTTTTAATTATGGATAATGCTTCTTTTCATAAAGGTCAAAAATTACAAGAACTCCTGAAAAAAGTAGGTCATTATTTAGTTTGGTTACCCCAATATAGTCCTGATTTAAATCCAATCGAAAAAATGTGGTCTAGAGTGAAATCTGTTCGAAATAAATTTAGAGTTGCAGATAGTGATAAATTATTTAAAGATCACTGTGGTGATTTATTTAGTATTTAGCTATATCAACTAAAATACACAGCGAACTGGTTTTGCAAATGGGGGGAATATGGGCTTTAGATTTCACAAGAGTATTAAACTGCTACCCGGATTAAAAATTAATCTGACGCATAAGGGCATCAGCAGTGCGAGCATTGGCAAACCCGGTGCTTCTCTAAATATTGGTAAAAAAGGCACTCGAACCAGCGTGGGCATTCCAGGAACAGGACTCTCTTATTCCAAACATCACCCCTATACAAATAGCCCGAATACCCCACAGAATACATCTCAGCAACCACCACGATTGCATCGCCTAAGTATGGAGACATCCAGATCAACTGTCTGGCTTTGGATCGCTTTTGGGGTGTTGTGTTTTATTGTCGGTGCAATGATTTTTTAGCGGACAGTATTTCGTAGCTTAAGTTAAAAATAAGAATGATTAGCTAATTCTTTCTAAACAATTTAGAATAAAAATCACACAGCTTTGGATGGTCATACAAGACGTACATCTACCAGATATCCAATATTTTTTATTAGCTTATCCGATTTGTTTAAGTCTGATAGGTGCTGTTTTTATTGCTACGCATCTAGGCTTTCAAGCGCCTAAATATTTATTCTGGATGGGCTTGGCTTGCATTTTTCCATCCATAGGATTAGCCGCACAGACACTGATGAGTAATGCTCAACTGAGGCTGACCGCGCCATGGCTGGCACTTTTTTATTTAGGTGGTGCTTGGGCCGTTGCCCATGGCATGCTGTTAAAAGCCAATTCAAAATCAAATATATTTGTAGCAAGCACTTTGATTGTAGTGGGTATGGGGTCACTGTTATATTTTACCCATGTCGATGAACAGTTGTGGCCCCGCATCGTCACCATTAATATTATGATTTTATGCTTGGAAGCTTTAGCACTTCCAAAAATCTATGTTTTATTTAAAAAAACCTACGCCTTAGAAATGCTTTTATGTGCGAGTTATTTTCTCTTATTTGCTTATGGGGTGCTTAGAACCTCAATTGTCATTATATATTTTCAAAATGTGCAAAACGTCGCCTTGGCAACAACAACATGGTGGATGACCATGATTGCTGTCAATCTGTTCCTCAGCCTGTGGTTTGCAATTATAGTTTCAGCGGTAGCGGTAAAAGAACGGTTTGATATCATTAACGAAGAAAGGTTGAGAGATTCTTTAACCAAGCTGTATAACCGCAATGGTTTTTTAGAAAAAACCAAAGATTTGTTTAATGAATTGCAGCACGGTGAAGTCTATCTGGTGATGTGTGACCTTGATAGTTTTAAGGAGATCAATGATACCTGGGGGCATGTGGTCGGGGACAACATCCTATTGGAAATTGCAAATCTATTAAAATCCAACATTCGGCAAGGTGATATTGCCGGCAGATTTGGCGGAGAAGAATTTATTGTATTATTGCAAAGTGCAGATCAAGAATCTTCTTTTGTTTTGCTGGAACGCTTACGTAAAAAGATTGAAGGGCACCTTTTTGTTCATCAGATTCGAGTGACTGCAAGTTTTGGGGCCGCCAAAATAGATGCAGAGTCCCAGTTAATGAGTGCTTTAGAAACCGCAGATCAACGTTTATACCAAGCTAAAAATAATGGCCGAAACAGAGTGTGTTTTAACTAACCTAAGTAGACTCCACTTTACTTATTTTCAGACAGCAACCAATCAAGAGCGTTCATTTTTACAATACCATTATAATTGGCTTCAGTCCCGATCGTGTCTAAGGTAAGTAAATACTTGGGATATGAATCAGAAATTTTCTGTAATGGACGTAACTCTCGGCTTAGTGTCTCCTCATTGAGGGTTTCTAATGCCACCTGATAATAAGTTAAATTCTGTAAAGTATCGACAGCAACAAAATCAATTTCATATTCATCAATCCGCCCTACATAGACCGTATAACCTCGTCTGACAAGCTCAAGATAAATCACATTTTCTAAGATATGACCTTGATCAGCATTAGCATCAGGCAACATAATGCGGCGCAATCCAACATCAACTAAATAGTATTTTTCAGAGGATTGTAATAACTCACGCCCACGTACTTTAAACTGTGCGGCGCTATAAAATAGCAAACTGTCCTGTAAGCCCCGAATATAGCGCTTCACTGTTTCAAATGAGATTTTAACCCCGCTTGAAACAAAGGTATTTTTAATTTTATTGATGGAAATGGGTGAGCCTGTCACGCTTGCCAAATATCTTGCGACACGCTCGAGAGAGTTAATATCGGCAGTATTTAAACGGGGAATAACATCTTTAAACATTACACTGGCATAGACTGCTTGCAAGTAATCATAGGTTTCCTGCTGGCTGGTCATGGCAAGCGTATAGGGGAAACTACTTCGCGTGTACATGGCATACAAATCACGATTGGATAATTGTTGGATGATCGGATTATTTTCAATATGCCACTGTTTAAACTCTTGGAATGACAAGGGTAAAACATGTTGCTCGATATAGCGTCCTGTGAGTAAAGTCGCAAGTTCTCCACTCAGAAAGAATGCATTTGAACCTGTAATATATAAATCGATATAATCCCGAACATATAAAGAGTCGACTACTTTTTCAAAATTGGTAACATGTTGTATTTCATCTAAAAAAACATAGTTTTTCTTGCTTTCATCAACTTTTGACAATACATAATCATGTAGTTTACGGTAATCGGTGAGTTCTTCAAATTCCATAAATTCAAAGTTGATGACAATGATGTTTTCGGCTTGTACCCCCTGTGCTTTTAGGTCTTGTTGAAACATCGCCAGCAAGGTGGATTTTCCAGAGCGACGTACACCCGAAAGCACTTTAATGACATCACGGTTTTGCCATGTATTCAGAAATTTTAAGTAGCTATCACGTCGAATATTAGTTTTTCTCACTGTTTCCACTTAAACTCTAAAGTTTTAATTAATTCTATCAAAATTTAGATACCAAGTGAAAATATATTTAATTACAAAGAAGGTTTCCAGTTCATGTGAAATATTTAAAATTCTAAACTGCTGTTATAGCAGTTTAGAGACGCTAATCACGACAAGCTCCAAGATACCAGGTCTACTCTTTAGACGAAATTTGATAGGTTTTCATCGATGAGATAATCCAAATTCTGTCTTTTTGATTATTTTCTATGTCATGTTATGTCATTGCTGCTGCGACTTAACTGCTATATAAATTAAGTGAAAAGTAAAAGGAATTAATATGTTAACTAGAGTGGAACTCATTTTTGTTGTGCTGATGGTCTCAGCCTTAATCCTAATTGCTTATGAAATGCTAAAAGGTTTATTTTAGAGCATCTATACAATTTTTGATCAAAAAAAAGCCCACAGAGGGAATCTATGGGCAAAACTAAGGACCTTGACGGTCATTCAGAAACTACTGCTAGTTTCTGGTTGTGATTCTGGACTGAATTAAAAATAACCACATTGGCTGAATGTATCAAAAGTTAAATCATGTGATTAATCATTGATACATCTGCAAAAATGAGCTCATCGCTCTGTTGATTAATACAGTAATTCACCAAACAAATCCGCTCTAATCTCTTCCAGACTCAGATCTGATTTCATTCTATTACAGATGGGATGAACCAGCAGACCATTCTCTAGAACACCTTGCCCACCTACGGCTTTGGCAATCCGATGATCCGATTCAGTAGAATCGAGATAGATTAATCCATCACAAATGGGGCAAAAGTTATGATTACTGTTATTCACCAATTAAAATGTCTATGCGATAAACCATTTAAAATGTCCTGTTTTTAACTACAAGAGTCAAGCATAGGATTTAACTTTCTTTGTTCAATATCGGCTTTCTGAGCTTTACGGCTTGGCATACTTTTCTTGGCCCGGGAGCGTTTATTCTGTTTCTCCAACTCTTCATGCTGTTGCTGGATATGCGCCAGAACTGAACCTAATCTTTTATTATCAACGACTTCATTCTGCTGTAGCCCAGCCAATTTATTGAAGATGCTGTATAGGCATTTACTCATCGATACTGGTTCTGTTAAGATTGGGTTTATAAGAATTAAAATGTTCAAAAAATCTAATAAAATTAATGGATATATTTATGAATAAACGGACTGCTTTAGAAATTACCCAAAAGTTACGATCTATTTATGCTCATCAAGTCAGAGTGGCAGAGCTATTCTTAAAAATAGGCGAAGTCTCTAATCTTACCCCTCTAATCCTCACAGGAAATAAAACCGTTTTTTCTTTTAAAGAAACGGGGGAAATCTCTCACTAAAATTAAAAAGGAAATTTCTTCTGTGAAAAGTACTTCGCAAGCAGACGAAGTATTGGCAGATATTATTTCTGAGCTGGTATAGTCCCGACAGTAAATAATGAAAAAAGCTGAATTTCCTAATAGGAAATTCAGCTTTTTTTTTACTTTCTAGTGAGACTAATTCTCACTATTACTTCTGTTTTTTAAGCTGCTTTTTGAGCTTATTTAACTTGTTTTTGTGTTTTGAAATCTTTTCAAGACGTGCTTTGATCTTCTGTTTCAAGATTTTAACTTGCTTCGACATGATGTCACTCCTTGGTATGAATATCCGCTGACTGATTTTTTTTCATAAAACTACTGATAAATTTTCTTAATTCTCTAGCGGCACTGGTGTCCATAGCTTCACACAATTGAATGAACTCATCACGTTGAGTGCTGTTAATGCGAATTAAGAGTTGCCCATCTTTTTTGTTGGCCTTTATTTTTTTGGGTTGATCAGTCATAAGATATTTATTCCCAAAGGCACTAAAACAATAAAATGTATATACACTATATATACATTATGAAAACTAAGCAACTATTTAATTTATTGTTTTTTATTAATAATATTGTTATTCCTGATCGGATGGAAAACCGGACATTTCTATTTAGGGTTTATAACTTAGGACTTACGCATTGACGGATTCAAAAAAGTATTAAAATACTTTATAAAGTATCTGTGATCAGACGAATTAAACATGCTTCTACAGCAACTTGTACATTACCCATTTATATGGGCTTTCTCATG
>NZ_VPCO01000037.1:0-12753 GCF_013418175.1 Acinetobacter sp. YH12200 | reverse complement strand
GCCGAGTCGTAAAGCTCAGAAAGCGGTTATTGAACAAAGAAATTTAAATCCTGTGCTTGACTCTTGCAGTTAAAAACAGGACATTTTAAATGGTTTATCGCATAGACATTTTAATTGGTGAATAACATTAAATGAGTAGCTATTCTGGCTTTTTAGATAGCTACTCTAAATAACTATTTTAAATTGATTAAATATTTAACTACTAAGCCTAAAGCAACCCCCAACAACGGTGGTACGGCATTTCCAACCTGTGTATATTGGGGAACCTCAAATTTCCTCATTTGACCGCCAGTTGTAACTTTAGATAAAAACTTAAAGTTATCTGGAAAAGACTGCACTCGAGCCATTTCTCGAACAGTTAGTGTTCTTAAATCATAGTAATGGCAAGCATCGTCAGGAATAGACAAAGCTGCTGGTGCTGGTTGGTTCGCAACTAAAGCCTTTTGAGTTTGTTTTTTCGTTTGATGTAACAGTAAATACGCTACCAGCTCACATTTACTCGAAAAATTAGTCGCTTGGCCATCTTCATTTAAAAAACTTAAGTTTTGTAATTCATCAAATGCATTATCAGAGAGTAAAGGAGTTAAGCCTTTAAGGATCTGTTGTACTTCTTTCTTGGTATTTAAAGAAACCAAATTTAAATTTTGGTATAATTTAAAACGCTTTTTGACATGAATACCATTCGCTCTAAGATCATAATTATTTAGGCCCTTATGCTTAGTCAGCAACGGATTGAACAGCCTATCTAGTTTTTTCACGTATTCAGATTTTGTTTGTTTATTTTCTATAGAAAGATCTTGGATAGCATCAGCTACCGAAAACTCTTTGCCTTTATAAGCAATTAAAGGTTCAAGAAAAGTTTCTTGAAAAAATGCTGTATCCTTATCAACATCAAAGTATTTTAAATGCCCGTACTCTAAATCAGTATCTAATTGAACCTTCTCAAAAAACTGATAGCTATGTTTTAAGATTTCTTGTTCTTTTGTATTTAATTTCTGGATTATTTCTGCATAAACATCTGCACGGATACCTAAAAGAATAAAACGGGGGCGATTCTGCGCAACTCCAGCATATTTAGCATTTACGTGTAAACACAATGGAACGTAATTGATCTTTGAAAATGCCTTAGCAACCTCATACCAGGCATAGAATTGTCCAGCATCGGTATTAAAAGCCCTTAAAATTCCAGAAACATTCTCTAAAAGCACAAATTTGGGATGAGTGAGTTCCACAAATTTTGCAAATTCCCAGGGCAAAGTATTTCTTTCGTTACCTAATTGTCTTAATCCAGCCATGCTAAAACTTTGACATGGCGGCCCACCAGAAACGAGATCTAAACCACCATCTAAATGTTCATCTTGTATTTGCTTCAATAATTCAGGCTGTTGTTGTAATAACTTATTGAGTTCTACAATGCTACCAACGAGTAATTTCTTATTGAGCTGGGTGTTCGGATCCAAGTCACTAAAACCACCATCCATAATAGGTGGGTAAGTTCTAGGATTTTCTCTAAGCCTTTTTGACATCTCATTTTTAGAAAAATTTGAGTTAATCCAAAGTGTATGTTCAGGATGCTGTGCATCTAAACTTTCATTAAAAAAATTATAAGCAAAGGTTTCGGCTGCCATTGGTGATAATTCATTAGCAATAACTAAGTTATGTCCTGAAGCTTCTAAGCCTAGGGATAATCCACCACAACCAGCAAACAACTCAATATAGTTCAAGCACAGTGCCTTAACGTCTAAAATATCGTGGCATTTTAAAGTACACTCAAGCCAAAGTCCAGGCATTTATACAATTTAAGATGAATCAGCGAACACCAATTGACCTAAGCACAGAACAAACAGAACTTTCATTAAAGAATAGAAAATATCTTGCTCAAAATGGTATTGATTATGGTTTGTTGTCCATTACTCAAACTGGCCTGAGTAAGTCTATTATGGATGCAGTCGGATCCTTACGAACATATCTAAAAGAAAACCAATACCATGATTATTCTGAACAAAAACAAGGAACAGACTATAAAGTATTAAAACCATGCCAATTGGTGATCTCTGATACAGATTCTCAGGATCAAAAGGTCAGCTTATATCGTCCTGAAACAAAATCAGGAGATCCTCGGATTTGGATCTATGGGTTAAAGAATGTAGCTAGCTCTGGTGATGAACTAGCACTCGTTATTGATAAAGGAGATTTATATGTGTTTAACATCTCACAATTAGATTTGACCCAGAACCAACTTTTAAATCAAATCATTCATGACTATGAAACAACAGCAATGGAGCTACTAGGCCTATTAGAAAATTTAAGTAAAAAAGGACGATTACCATCTGTGATGCAAGGTCGGCATGATACAGCCATAGGCCGAACAATTGAGTATGCTCTAGGCATTCCAATTAACTCATCACCTTTCCCTGACTATAAAGGGATCGAACTAAAAGCGGCTCGTCTAAATAAAGTTTCAAACCGTACAAATTTATTCGCTCAAGTCCCAGACTGGTCAATCAGTATGTTAAAAAGCAGCAAAGAAATTGTTGATAAATATGGTTATGAGCGTGGTGAAGATTTAAAACTTTATTGTACGATTAAAACACATACTTATAATTCTCAAGGTCTTGGTTTTGAAGTTGATTTTGAACAAGATCAACTTAATGAGCTACATATCAAAGATGGGCCAGTGGTAAGTTGGCTCGGCGACACACTAAGAACTAAATTATTAGAAAAACATCACGAGACTTTTTGGATCAAAGCTAACTCAGATATAGAAAATGGCGATGAATTTTTTACATTAAAGTCAATTACGCATACTAAGAACCCTGTTTCAAGCCAGTTTCTCGTTCTTATGGAACAAGGAATTATTACGATGGATCACTTAATCAAACGTAAAGATAAAACAGGTAAAACAAGTGAAAAAGGCCCTTTATTTAAGATTAAACCAGAACATTTAGGCCTCATTTTTCCAGAACCAAAGCTCTACAACCTATAGAGTAGATTAGGATTTAACATAAAATCTCTTATTCGAAATTCGATTGTTACAACCCAATTGTAAGCCCTATGCGTTTATGAAACATGGGGCTTAGCTTATTTTTTGGCACTCGTTAAAATCACCGAAGCTATCCACTTATAGAGTTCTTGAGGATCTGAATTTGTGGGAATACTGTTTTTTGAACGTTGCATATAAATCAATCTGAGCGGGCGATAATACTGTAACGATTTTTCCCCATATTTTCGTTTCATGCTGCGTTTTTCAGCATTGTACATTTGCCCAATTTGCTTACGTACCCCTCTAAATCCAGACAAGCTTTCAAATATTTTTAGATGTTTCTCAAAATAGGCTTTCTTTTCATCATCCGTTTTATCAGTTATTTGATGAAAGCGATTAATCAGCTGCTCACCCGCTTTCTGAATATTGCCGTATGTTTCTTTGGAAAGACGCCACGTCCAATCATATTTATTTTTGGTACGCCCCTCAATTTCATCGACAAGTGATTTACTTTGCGTTAAACGCACAAACTCATATCCGTCTATTTTGACTTCATTTTCATGAATATAACCAAAGTGCTCACAGCCATCGATCTGTTTACGCAACATCTCAGTCAACCGAGATGAACTAATGGACTCTGTACTCACTTTTTCACTGTCGATATTACAGAATAGATAAAATTTGATCGGCGCATAGGCTGTCCCTTGATGCAAAATATCAAAATCTTCTTCTTTAAACTGAGTAGGATCATCCTTGGCCATTTCGATCAGATGCTGCGTAAAAGGGTCATCATAAGAAAGAGGAAGATAGACCAATAAGTCAAAAGTAGGTTGCCCTTTTTTCTTCGCGTCAAAGCGTTGCTTTGGGGTCATTTTCAGTCGATAACGATCCGTCCATTTATCAATAAAATCTGTCAACTCTTCAGTCGTTGAAAACTCAAGACCATTTACTTGTGCCAATAACTGGCATTTAGAGCGCGTTGCACAGTCTTGGATTCTCTGCATCGCAATGGTTTTACTGTGTGTGTAATAGATCATTTTTAATAACAACTTTTTTTTCTAGTCTAAAGGATAACTTTTTCTAGTTTTATTTCAATCATTTTGTAATTTAACAAAGAAATATTATAAAAGTTATTATAAGTAATTATATTCTAGATTACGTAATTTAAGGCTCTTAATTTTTTATAAAAAATTAAGAGCTAAACATAATTGTAATTTGACAATTATGTAGTTCCTGAAATTCGACAAGATCACTGCAATCTGCTATCGTCTCTGTTAGATATTGCTGTTTTATTAGGTCTGCCAAGCCTTTGTTTTTTAGATATTTACTGTCTGATTCTCAAAGGTCTTCCAACCTTTTGAGAATCAGCACTAGCCAGTTCATCAAAATGCCAATTTGATGAATGACATCGGTGTAGCTGCGTGCGTGAGAAATCTAGCTGGCGCGGCTGCAACGAGGGCTAAAGGGTGTGACTCCCTTTTTCTACTCATTCCATTCGATCTTTTAGATCAGCGGAACAGCAGTTGGGCGACAAGGACACGGGAGCTTTGGTGACAAGGTCAACCCTGCCATTATTGAGAACGGAAGAAACGTCATGGATGAATGTTTCGCTAACACCGTCCACTAGGTGCTCGTGAGGGTGCAAGTGTGGCCGACAGGTGGGCTTTTGAGGTTGTGGTGACGCAACAGGGGTATGAGTCGAAAGATGGATTACTCGGTACTCAGACTGCAAATAGGTGAATTCGTCGTGGATGACGTTCCTCTTTGCCCAGCTGAGATCAATGGATAGCTTAAGCCTGTAATTGCGTGTCAGTCCGAAAGGATCAAACTCGCATTCGGTAGTGTAAGTGCTTTACCCGTGATGAGATTTGTAAACTGTATTAATGCCTCTAAAAACTCGGAACTACGAGAGGCGGAACATGGAACACAGAACAAATTGAGCGGATAAGCGATCTGCGCGTTAAAACAGTATTGGATAACTTGGGACGCACTCAAGACCATTTGAGCATGGCATCTTTGAAATGAAGTGCAGGCAACATGCAAGGTTGTGATTCGCGAGAGTCTTTATGAGTGTTGGAGATCAGATCAGTACAAGACGAGATGTAGGTTGAATCTTGTCGCAGTCATTTCGAGCAGCCTTTGATTCGTAAGAATGAAAGGAACAACTGTAAGCGGTGGTAATTGGGAAAGTCTGAGCCGATGGTAGCTAGTGTGAAATATCTAAAACAAAGTTTTGCTTGGGATTGGCTTCCCTACAGATTTGGTTATCTGAATGTAAAACTTTGAAAACAGTAAATCGAACAGTTTTGATGTCTGGCGACTAAAAAGCTGTTTAAGGCGTTGGCGCGGCAATGGTGATTCACATTAAAAAATCAAAGAGTAATAGCCAAAGCTATTCGAGTTCACTCTCTCGTTAAATTGAGTACAAGTCCTGAGTATGACGTTAAACTGCTTTCCTCTTTGCGCTCATTTGCGTTTTAAAGCCTTTTTATCAAAAAACACCCCTTAGTAGCCAAAAACAAGTAAACAACGCTAAAAACGCTAAATATGACGTTTCAAGATAGATATTAGCGAGTGTCTACGAGCGAAGTAATGAAAAGTCGCGCTTAGATCCTTTGAAAAACATTTTTTTAAAAATGAAAACTAACAAAAATAGAAAATCACATGCAGATCTTTAAGCCTAGATCGAGCGTAGCGAGCATAAAAAACTTATGAGCGTAGCGAATTCCGAGTTTCTTTTATTTTTAGAATTGATCACAAATATTTGTAAAAAAATTGCCCCTTCGAACTGAGCGAAAGCGAAGTTCAATAGAGTTTGAGCATAGCGAAAACCAAGGGCAATTTTTCAAAAGGCCTTTTTAGTTAATTTTAATAATTTTAAATTATTTTAGAATCGAAAAAATATATATTTTACATATACTTAAAACTGCATTTAAATAGGTTTATGCAGCATATTGAATAGGTTTATGCAGCATATTGAATAGGTTTATGCAGCATATTGAATAGGTTTATGCAGCAATTGAATAGCCTTTTAATAAAACTATTTAAAATAGGTTTTAATATATTGCTATTCAAATTAAATAAGGTTAAATTAAATCCAGATAAATTTTAAACGCTTTAAGGCTTTATGTCTTAAATTATAGAGGTTTTAAAGCTTATGCTTTAAAACAATTGGGCTAATCCATGCTTAGACTTTCAACTGCCTGTGGATACAAAAATGAAGAATAGTACTAATAAAGGTAATCACATGGGCGAGTTAGTAGTTAAATCTAATGATTTAATTAATGCATCTTATAATCTGGGAGTTATCGAACAAAGATTACTCCTACTCTGTATTATTGCTGCACGGAAAAAAGACAGAATATTGTCTCCTTCTGATGTCTTTTCTATACACGCATCTGAGTATATTGAACAATTTGATGTGGATCGCAGTGTAGCCTATCGAGCTTTAGCTGAAGGCATAAAAGGAATTTATGACTCTGAAATTAGATTAACATCTAGCAATTCCAGAAAAAAAATTAATATTAGATGGTGTTGGAAAGCTGAATATGATGAAGATCATGCAACTGTTGGCATTGCATTTACAGAAGATGTAATTCCTCTTATTTCTGCACTTGAACAACGTTTTACATCGTATGATATAGACCAGATAGCTAAATTAACAAGTAAGTATGCAATTAGGCTATACGAATTAGTTATAGCATGGCGTTCAACTAATAAAACACCTGTATTCGAATTAGAAGATTTCAGAAATAAGCTTGGATTAAGTGTTAGTGAATACAAAACAATGAGTAATTTTAATAGTAATGTTTTAAACATTGCTATTCAGCAAATTAATAAATTTACGGATATAAAAATTAAAGTAAATAAACATAAAAAAGGCGTACGAATTATTGGCTTCTCATTTGAGATAACACAAAGAAAACTTAGATATCAGAATAGTACTAAGGATACGTTTTACAAATTAACAGACTCACAAATCAATATGTTCGGTAATCAGTTATCTCGCTTACATGAAGTTTCCCATTTAGCGGTTGAAGGCGAAAGCTACGAAATATTAGCCTCAAAAATTAAAGATATGCTGAGGGATCCTACACAACAGAAGCAATTTTTACCTCACCTAATGAAATTGGGCTTCAAACCTTGAGTGTATTGAAGAATACACTTATTGTATTCTCCAATACGTATCGTAAATACACAGTAATACACTATGAAAACAAGTACAAAATACAGTGTTAGTGATGCTGCAACACTGTATAAAAAATCTAGAGCGACTCTTTATAAAGATATAAAAAACGGGGTATTAAGTCGTGATCACGATGGTTTTATAGACTTTTCAGAATTACTGCGCGTATATGGGGAACCGTTTAATGGAAAACAGTCAAAACATATTAATACGTCTAAAATACAAAATCTAGATACATCTGAATACACTGATAAAACAGTTGTCGAATTAAAAAATCAAATCGATTTTTTGAAAAAACAATTAGAAAAGGCAGAAGATCGGGAAAATAAAGCTAATGCCCGGATTGATACTCTTCTTACACTTATTGAAATGAAGCCATCTAAGGTAAATATTCAATCTGATCAATCAAATATTCCGGACAATTCTCCTCCTAGTAAAGACAATATTCAAATAAATCTCCCACCTGAGCAGCTTAAAGAGGACGGATTGACTACTCCAGAGAACAAACGCATCCCTGTTCCAGAGCATACAGAACTAGAACCTAAAAAGAGGGGCTTTCTGAGCCGTTTTTTCCTACCATATGGTTAGAACCGGATATAACCTGAAAACGAGGGATATAAGAATTAAATCACTTTGAGATGTGGATTTCTGTCACAGATAACTTATTTAACTGAGTCATTAGCCTTCTTTTTTTTGATTTTAATAGTTCCAAGGCTACGAACACGTTGAGAGAGTCCAGGAACACGTCCAGATAATCTTTTAATCACGACAGGTTCCTCATTCGGGGCCTTACGCATTACTGTATCGTTTTCGACATAAAGTACCGGCCCATTACTAGCTTTTGCAATAAAGGTTTCATGGAGTACCCGAGCTGCTTGTCTAGCAATATCACGTTCTTCTTCAATTTCATCTATTTCATCTATTTCATCTAGTAGATATTCATTTGACATATTGACCTCTATTAGCAAGACATTGAGTTAAATTATTTAATCTTAGGATCCCATAACATACCTTCTAACAATTTTTCAATTTTTGCTTTACGTTCTCTACTTCTTTCATGTTCTCGATTAAAGATGATCTCATCTTCTTTACTCAGTTTCTTTTTTCGATATTTTAAATTAGCAAGATTAACCAAATAGTGGATATCAACTTCATGACTCATAACCAATTACACCCAATTATAAAACCACAGTAATTTACCACCTTTAAAAATTAATGTAAATATATGATTTTAAATGAAATATTAAAATAATAATAGGATTATAAAATTCATTAATATTAAAAAAACGTTTAAAATTGGCAGCAATAGCCTGCATTATCTTTCATAGTGATTGTTTAATTCAAATGAACAAAACCGTGGAACATTGCTCAATAATTAAGCGTGGAACAAGAAAAAACATAAAAAAAGCCCGAACAGTGATGCTCGGGCTATAAACTTTGAAATAAGTATTTGAATTTCAAGGTTAATTATAACACGTTTCGTATAAGGTGTATTATGTTAATTTTAGACAATCTTAGGAATCAATTAATACTATGGCTAAAAATACTGGTAAAGAATATGAAGATTTTGTAGCTGAATTACAGCAAGCGATTTTAAGTTCAGAAACACTAGGTTCTCAAAAAAACATTGAAGTTATACCTAATAAACTTTTAAAAGATAAAAATGGTATTGAGCGTCAATTTGATATCTATTGGGAATTTGAACTAGCAGGTATTGTTTATAAAAATATAATTGAATGTAAAGACTATGCATCAAAAATATCAATAGATAGAGTCGACTCTTTAATAGGAAAATTGAACGATTTTAATAATATAACAGGAGTTTTTGCTACTAAAACTGGATACCAATCAGGAGCAGAATCAAAAGCACTAGCTAATGGAATAGATATATTAAGAGTACGAGAGCAAAATGATAGTGATTGGATTAGCCCTGAAGGAACACCACTAATTAAAGAAGCTATTATTAATATCACTATAGAACACCCTGCCAGAATAACATCAGTTAACTATTTGACAAATGATGCTGAAAATACAGGAAATCTTGGCACTTATTTAATGAATGAAATTTTCATAAAAAATTTAGAAACATCAGAAACTTATAGTTTACATGAGCTTGAGCAAACATTGAATAAAAGTCACTTCAATGAAAAAGGTGAATTTGAAGCAGGGCAGTTTGAAAAAAAAGAAACCTTTAATGGCGAAATCACACACCCAAAAGGAACAAATACCATTACTGGGTATCACATTAAGTACACTACAATCAAACCAAGTAAAGAAACAATGAACCTAGAATTTTATAAAACACTAAAAGGTGTAATTGAATATTTACACACCGGAAAAAAAGTAAAAGTCTTTGATGATGGAAGAATACATAAAGAATAATGCTCTTAAAGTATTGCCGAATACCAAATTTAGGCTGATGGAGCCACGCATAGATCGTCCACGACAGTAGGTAATTGAACTTCCCTACATAGGCTAAAATCCTCTATTTAACATAATGGCGGTTATACGCAATACACTTGTATATTAATATAGATATCAATTGCTTAATAGAACCAGAAAAATCTAAAAATGCCCAAAAAGCCGATTTTGAAACAAGTCGGCTTTTTTATGAGCAGTTTTGATAGTTCTTGCCAATAAATTTGTTTAAAAAGTAGTCGATTTTGCGATTTTTTAAATTTTATCAATGCTTGAATGCTTAAAATTATCCACATTTTTTGTGGATAAAATTTAGGCTATTTTGTACGCTTTGGCTCACATGAAACTCGGCCCTTTGCTGCTATGCGGCATACTGGAATTTTCTTATGATGGGTACATAGAGAACAGGATGTTCCAAATAACAAGAATAAGAAAGATCGCACCAGGAACGTGAGGTAAGACAGGAGTCATACCTAGCAACCCAATATGAAAAACCCCGGCAGGATGCCGGGGTTTTTTATTTCTAAGATTAACCCTTAATTTCTAAATTTCATTCTGAATGTTTGTACTATATGATTCATAGATAAGTTCGTTAATAGTCATGGCCTCGTTCTTCATTTTCTGCCTTCATTAGTCGTTAGCAAATTCAAATTGGATAAAGGTATTCTATGCTTGAAGAAGAAATTCCTATCCCACCTCATATTATTTTTCTAGGTTTAATTCAATTAGAGGGAGTAGGCTTTCAAACCCTTTATAACTATTTTAATGATGGCAAGTCCCTTTCCAGTCTTATGATGGTAGAAAATTTAAAGGATTTCACAAATCTTTTGGGACGCACAATAACTACTAATAATGAAAATTTTAGTCAGTTTTTAGCAGGAATAATTACAAAAGGAGAAAGATTTCTTCAAGAACTCAATAATCGAGGTATCAATTTTTTATTAAATAGTGACTACAATTTTCCTAATTTCCCTTCAAACATGAAAAAACCAATTTATTGGTTATTCGTCGAAGGACGATTAGAAAATTTACATATAAGTAATGCTTTGACCCTTATTGGTTCTCGGGAATCTACACCTATAGGATATTTTTTAGCACAAACACTATTATTTGGTATTAGTAATATAAAAGAGCCTATTGTAACAATTAGCGGCTTAGCTGCAGGTATAGATCAAATAGTTCACGAAACTTCACTATTATTAAATATCCCAACAATTGCCGTTTTAGGTAATGGTTTAGACGAAAATTATCCTGCTAATTCTCAACAATTAAGACAAGATATAATCAAATCTGGCGGTACAATCATTACAGAATATTTCCCACATATGAAACCTAGTAAGGAATCATTTGTTAGTAGAAATAGAATTCAAGCTGCTTTAGCAAGTGCTGTTATTCCTCTCCAATGGAAACAAAAGAGTGGAACTGCGCACACTATCCGTTTTGCATATGAAATGAAAAAGAAAATTTGTTTTGTAGAAACTACTTCATGTAAACGTTTTTTTACTGAACATGCTTTAGCAAACTCTAGTGCGCAGCGCGATTATGGAGGAGATATTTTTGTTTTACCTAATGCCATAAACAATTTAGTAGAAAGTCTAGGCTTAGAAATTGATTCAAAAATAGTATTTTCCGCTAAGACCACAGCTAATCTAAAAGAAAATGATTTATTTAAACAACTTAAACAGATTGGTTTAGATTTTTAAATATAAGGGTACTTTTAATGGCACAACTAAAAGCAGTTGTTTTTTCTCTTAGAAATGTATTCTTTAATGACCAAGACCGGCAGTTAAATGAAAATCAATTAAAAATCTTAATCAATTTAATTATTCACCTCGCTAAAAAAGGGGTGAGAGTTATCTTACATAGTAATGATCGTTGGTTTATTCGTAGTGACAATAAGTCTCTAGCATGCCATCTTTCCGAGGTAACAGGCCAAGAGATTAAGTATTACAACAAACCTGATCATCCTTCTATGCCTAGAAAGCCAAGAGCTGATGCAATTCCCTATATTTTAAAGCACGAAAACTTGCTACCCAATGAAATCATTTATGTAGGTTGTAATGCCAATGATTGGCAAGCATGTGTCAACGCTAAAATTCTATTTATAAAAGCTAACTGGATTAAAAGCGCTGCTGAAATTCCTTATGGCTTTAGCTTCGATGATATGGCTGCTTTGGCTCGATTTATAGATATTTGTTGTCTTCAAGCGAATGAACAGAACTTAATTAGCTATAAAAACGAATATATAGAGTTTTATACTCTATCTCCATTTTCAACTTATAAACCTGAATTTCAAGCTTATTCTACTTCAGCAAGAAGTACGGCTAAAAAGTTAACATATTCAGAAGAACCTGATTTTTGGTTAATGTTACTTATTGCTAAGATCTATTTTTCAGGGTTATATGCTGAAATAAACACTATTATTACTTTCCCAGGCCATCAGCCTGGTTTCGGTAATCCTATAATGGATGATGCATTAAATATCTTGACTAAATGTTTCAGGTCATCTTACTTACATGATGCTTTAATTCGTCATAAAGCCTCACTAAAATCACAAACTGCTAGAAACCAAGGTAATGGACATCTATTGGGTATTTACAATCATTTAAATACATTACGATTGAACCGTAATCCAATAAAGTTTGGTACTGAAACTCCATTAAAGGGTAATCCTTATAAGAATAAAACAATATTATTAATAGATGATATTGCCACCTCAGGATACTCATTTGATGCAGCATCTTTACTGCTTAAAATAGCTGGAGCAAAAAGAGTTATCTGTTTTTCTTGGCTAAAAACTATCAACACACCCTTGAATGTTTCTACTTCACCTTTACCAGCGACTTATCCTATTTATACACCCATAAGTAATTCTCATGAAGTTTTTATAGCGCCTAATCCATTACAAATTCCTTATCATTCAATTATTTCATCATCGAGTGACGGATATAGAATGTCCAAATTATTTGAAGATTTTATAAATTGGGATGAAAAAATATAGAACTTATATTTAACATAAAATCTCTTATAAGAAATTTAAATGTTACTCACCATTCAAAATGTCTATATTCTCACCAATAAAAATGTCTAGTTTATGATGGTTTAAACATCATGGACTGGATATGAAATATAGATGCTGATCACTATGTCTGACAAAGAAATTCAA
>NZ_VPCO01000036.1:0-13088 GCF_013418175.1 Acinetobacter sp. YH12200 | reverse complement strand
CAATACCAGCGCACAGCCCAAAGAATGATTTCGCCCTGAAAATGCCGACCATGGAAAGGATTCATATGCTGCACCTTTAGCTAAAACAGTCTTCAGCTTACCATTCGTGGTTATTTGCAACAGTGCCCTTACTTCAAAGCCAAAATTTTTCGGGCACCATTAAGTACGAATAAAGAAACCAGTATGCCAATGATTAAGTCTGGATAAGCTGATCCCGTCCACGCCACGAGTACACCGGCAAATATAACGCCCATATTTACGACAACGTCATTCGCCGAGAAAATCCAACTGGCTTTCATATGTGCGCCATCTTCTCGATGACCAGAAATAAGATATAAGCATGTCACGTTAGCTATAAGTGCGAGCAGGCCAATAACAATCATGAGCGTTGATTCTGGCTCGCTTCCAAACATGAATCGTCTAATGACATCAACAATCACGATAACAGCAAGTAATAACTGAATCCAACCTGCGAAATGGGCTGCTTTTATTTGATATTTCGCAGCTTTTCCGACGGCATATAGCGCAATACCATAAACGGCTGCATCGGCAAACATATCTAGAGAATCAGCAATCAATCCTGTAGACGCAGCAATAATACCGCTGATGAATTCTATAAAGAAAAGTAGAGCATTAATACCTAATAACAGTTTAAGTACTTTAGCTTGTCTCACAGGATCAGGTTCATTAGGTATATCGCCTGAAGAAAGCTGTATTTCATCAAGTTTCGCCCCAAAACCCAGTCCTTCGAGTTTAGCCGTAATTTGCTGAATCCCTTCATTATGGAAGACTTTCAGTTTTCGATTGGGAAGATCAAAAGTAAGACCTTTAACTGCTTCAATATCTGCAAGAGCCATACGGACCATTTGCTCTTCAGCAGAGCAATCCATTTTAGGAATGGTGTAGGTACTTGTTTGCTTAGCCTGTTGATTGCTTATATAAGTTTCAGTCTTCACAAGCTTTGCACCAAAACCCAAAGCTTCAAGTTTGGTGGTTATATTTTCATCTTTTTGATTATGTAGAACCTTTAAAGAACGGTTAGGTAAATCAAAGATGAGTTTTTGAACACCATCAATTGAAGATAGCGCCATACGAACCATCTGTTCTTCCGCAGAACAATCCATTTTGGGAACTAAGTATTCACTCATGTAGTGCGAATCTTTTAAAACGTCTTCAGTGCTTAAATTTTCTTTGGGATCAGAACCACAACAGGATTGTGCGGTATCTTCACAACTGTTTGAAGTGTTACAGCAAGGAGATGAAGATTTTTTTTCTTCCTCTTCACCACAACAGCTAAGCGTATTATCACAATTCTTTGAATTGTTTGCTTCTGCAATTGATGGATGATTTTCTTGTTGAGATTTCTTATCTTCGCATGGTGTTTCTTTACTACATCCACAACCACTCATAATTATACCCATTAAAAAAATTATAAACTTTGAATATTAGAATCCCTATAGTTACTATAGAGTCAAGAATCTTTGGAAATACTAACTCAATGCATTTAAAAATTGGTGAACTCTCTAAAAAAACCTCATGTTCAGTATTAACAATTAGGTTTTATGAAAAGGAAGGTTTAATTCCGGAACCGGAAAGAACGGAAGGAAATTACCGCCTTTACGATGTAGGCTATGTTGAGCGAATTAAATTTATTTTGAATTGCCGAACTTTAAATATGAGTTTGAATGAAATTCGTCAATTACTTACCTATAAAGACAAACCTGAGAAAAATTGTTCAGATGTGAATGAATTAATTGACTTACATGTCAGTGCTATCAGAGAAAATATAATCAAGCAACAAAAGCTTATTGAACAACTATCTGATTTAAGAGGTACTTGTGATGGTTTATGTACAATTGACCAATGTGGAGTTTTAAAAAATCTAGCTTGATTATCTAGACCTATGCTTTTTTCAAAAAATCGGCACTGTTGCAAATAACCACGAATGGTAAGCTGAAGACTGTTTTAGCTAAAGGTGCAGCATATGAATCCTTTCCATGGTCGGCATTTTCAGGGCGAAATCATTCTTTGGGCTGTGCGCTGGTATTGTAAATATGGCATTAGCTATCGTGAACTGCAGGAAATGCTGGCCGAACGGGGTGTGAATGTTGATCACACGACTATTTACCGTTGGGTTCAACGTTATACGAATCTAAAAATGGGAGCCTATAGCTCCCATTTTTATTGTTAAACGTTGAATCCTATATGTTTTCCTGTTGGAAGCTCTACATCAATACGGAGCTTCCCTCCCATTGCCTCAACATACTTTTTCATGGTTGAAATCTTAAGATCATTGCCACGATTTTCTATTGCTGAAAGCGATGGCTGTTTTATTCCCAAAGTTTCAGCAAGCTCTTTTTGAGAAATTTCGAGTTCTTCACGAATAAGATGAAGCTGATTTTCTAGCAGTAATTCATCAGCCATTTTTTGAATACGGGCTTGGCTCTCTGGAGAGCGGCTAGCTAACAATTCTTGCAGAGTCTTAGCCATTAGATTTATCTCCTAGGGTAGTGAGATGAAGTTGGTATTGTTCATCTGCAATATCCAGCATGTCTTTATAAAAACGCTTTTTACCGCCTTTATCAGCAATACATAGAACAATAGCCTGTCGTAAGGGATCAAATGCGAAGAAAGCTCTTAAGGGTCTACCGCGATGTTGAACACGCAGTTCTTTCATATTGGTAAATTTAGACTCATACACAGTATCTACTAAAGGACGGCCTAAACTCGGTCCCTGCTGCTGTAGAACAACCAGGGCAGCTAGGACCTTCTCTTGTGTAGGTTCATCTTGCTGTTCAAGCCACTGATTAAATAGATCTGTCGTAATGACTGTCCACATACCACAACCAAAATATAGATTATAGTCTATATTTTAGGGGCATTATGTTTGTTTTGCAAATGAGAAAGGATAGGCAATAAAAAACCCCGGCATCCTGCCGGGGTTTTTCATCGTTGCTGATTGTGCTGTTGTACCCTCTGGTCCATGTGCAATAACTTATAATTTTTGTTTTATGTTATGGAACATCCTGTTCCTGATGACTTGATCATAGGAAAATTCCACTGTTCCAGGTAGTAGCAAAGGGCCGAGATTGATGTGCGCCAAAGCGTACAAAATAGCCTAAATTTTATCCCCAGCAATTGGGGATAGTTTTGGAACCTGGATCCGCATGAAATGGGCACTGATTACCAAATTGATCATTTATTAATCAATTTTCTTGGCAAAATGTTACAGATTCGCCTAAAAACTCACCAACTTATTACAAAAGCCATTTTTTGTGCATTTTGTGATCATGGTTAAAATTTTAAGTTATTGATATTTCAATTAATATACAAGTGTACTTCGTATAACGCCCATTATGTTAAATGGAAGGAAGCAAAATAAGTTAACATTTTGCTTCCGGCCACATTAAGCTAGAGTTTTATTTAAATAAAGCTATTTAGTAATCATTAAATTAATTAAAATCTAAATCTAACACCAGCTCCATATAACCAACCTTTCTCAGAGTTTGATTCTATTTGCCACGACGTTTCATCATTACCTTTTGAATACTCATAGGCAATGTCGATATACGGCATGATCTTTTTACTGATTTCATAGCGAGTTTCAAACCCTGCGGTTGCACTGCTTAAACCAGTTTTTTTCGCATATTTAGAGTCATCACTAAAGATAGCATCCAACTCTAAATAAGGTTGAATAATCAACTTTTGCGTAATCAGAAAATCACGTTCCGTTTCTAGGCTAAAGCCCGCATAATTGTCTTCTCCCGCATAGAGATAAGCATCAGTTTCAAAGAAATATGGCGCCATACCATGTAAGCCAATCACCGCATCAACATTTTCTTCGGTGTCTTTGCGATGATCATTGAGTTCAACTTTTTCACTACGATAACGTGCACCAATCTGTGCATCCCAAAAGTCTGAAATCATACGGCTATATAAAAGTTTGGCATCATAATGTGCATCATGCGATTCTTCTTTATCGGCATGAATTTTAATAAAAACCTTATTTTCATCTGTGCCAATACGGGTTTCAAACTCTGACTTTAAATCACCTGTGCCATCTTCATTGACAAGCCACTTATTGTCCACTGTCGTAATCGCATAAATTTGCGCACCGTGTTCTGAGCGATGATCATAATGCGAACTCTGCTGAGCATTCGCATCTGGTACATGATGTAAATGATTAACCGTAGATGTTGCCTGATGTTGTGCCTGATTCATTTGGCTATGGTTCATTTGAGAGCGATCCATTTGCATCGGCTGATTTTGACTAGAAGATGTAGCAACTGTCATTTTTTCAGGCGCACTATGATCTTCACCATTATGTGCCAAACTCACTGCACTGACCATCAACAAAGAGCTTGCTAAAACAGTTTTAGAAAAAAGATTAATGGTGCGCATGTTGATCTCCTTTCTGTACTTTTTGATCTTGCTGTTTCTCTGTTGATTTGTGATGCATTGGCTGATGACCTGCATGTTGATGGTTCATCGGTGCTGAATGTGCAGCATGATTCATTTTCCCCATCATCTGCATGTGTTGTGCATGCTCTTGTGGAGAATGCTGTGAATGATCCATCTCAGACATCGCTTGATGATTCATTGATGGTACATTTTTTCCATCAGTCTGAGCAGTTGAATGATGCCCTTCGTGCGCCAAACTTAAGCTTGTTAAACTCAATACCGCAACAGAAAAAAACGCTTTAAATACAAAATTAGTGATGTGCATGTCCAGCTCCTTTTTGCTCAGTTACTTGGTGAGTTTGAGTCGAATTTGTACCTTGAATTGGCGTTGTAGACACTTGTTCATCGCTAACATTTGCCACGATCAACTTGTTCATCATTCCTGCACTCATGTGATACAACAAATGACAATGGATTGCCCATTCGCCCAACTCATCCGCAGTTAATAAAGCAGTCACTGTTTTACCCGGTGGTACAATCAATGTGTGTTTATTCGGCATATCTACCGACTCTTGACCATTCTCCAACTGCATAAACATGCCATGTAAATGCATGGGGTGCGCCATCATACTGTCATTAATAAATTTGATACGGATACGCTCGCCATACTTCACTTTTAATGGCTCAGCATCGCTGAATTTTTTACCGTTAATCGTCCAAATATAACGCTCCATAGTACCGCCCAAACGCACTACTAATTCACTGCTAGCTTCACGAGTATCTTTTTGCGGTTCTAAAGATTTTAAATCACTATATTGCAAGGCTTTATTGCCCGCAGGTGTAGATGCATTTGCCCAACCATAAACCACTTGATCATTTTCTTGTGGTTTTGCTGTGCCATGCTGTGAATGATCCATTTTCGAGTGATCCATGCCTTGCATATCGCCATGGTTCATTTTTGAATGATCCATTTTCGAGTGATCCATGCCTTGCATATCGCCATGGTTCATTTTTGAATGATCCATTTTCGAGTGATCCATGCCTTGCATATCGCCATGGTTCATTTCTGAATGATCCATTTTCGAGTGATCCATGCCTTGCATATCGCCATGGTTCATTTTTGAATGATCCATTTTCGAGTGATCCATGCCTTGCATATTGCCGTGGTTCATTTTCGAATGATCCATTCCTGCATGATCACCGCCACCATGTCCCATATCTTCCATGGTCAAAAGTGAGCGTGGACGTGGTGCAGGCATATGAATGCCATGTGTCATAGGATTTAATTCATTGTGCAGTGTACCAATCGCATAGCCTGCACGGTCAATTGACTCAGCTTCAATTTGATAATGTCCGCCTTTGGGCTCCACAATCACATCATAAGTTTCAGCTGTGCCAATACGAAACTCATCCACAGCAACAGGTTTTACAGGCTGACCATCAGCACTGACCACAGTCATTTTCAAGTTAGGAATACGGACATCGTAGAAAGACATCGCAGATGCATTCACAAAACGTAGGCGAATTTTTTCATTCGGTTTAAACATTCCTGTCCAATTTTGTTCAGGTGTTTTGCCATTAATGAGGAAGGTATAACCTGTAACATCCGACATGTCGGTTTTTAGCATACGCATCTGATTCCACATTTTGCGGTCAGACCATGTCGCTTTTATGCCATCACGTTTAACCTGCTTCCAAACATCACCCAAGGTTTCACGCTGATCTTGATAATATTCAGCTGAAATTTTAAGATCTTTCTGAATTTGATCACTGGTTTTTTCATGAAAATCTGACAACATCACCACATAGTCACGTTCAGCTTTTTCATGTGCTGCCAATGGTGTTTTACCTTTTGGATAAATCACAAAAGAACCATATAAGCCGTCCTGTTCCTGTCCTTTAGAATGAGCGTGATACCAATAAGTCCCGCTTTGGCGAATCTTGAATTTATAAACATACTCGCTTTGAGGCTTAATACCGTTAAAACCATTAAATCCCGGTACACCATCCATAATGCCCGGCAACAACAGTCCGTGCCAATGAATAGAAGAATCTTGGTTTTTTAAATTATTTTTCACGCGAATGATGGCTTCATCACCCTCTTCAAACTCAAGCAAAGGCGCAGGAAATTGACCATTTACGGTAATGCGCTTTACAGGCTTTCCAGTTGGGCTGACCACTGCTTCATCAATAACAAGCTGATATTCACGCACTTCGGCAAAAACCAAAGGCGACGATGCAAAACAAATACCTGCTAATAGGTACGAACTAATTTTATGAGACATAACTTAACCTTAATTTTTGAAAAATAAATAAATTTTAAAAAAAATTGGTTAAGTTTTAGGAGGACGTGAAATTTCTTGCCAATACCCATTTAGATATTGGTTGAGGTAATAAAAATTAGGCTGATCTATAGAATAGAAGGTATCTAGGGGATCTAGCGAGCTTTGCAAAGAATGAAGACATGAGATCTGTGTCTGGCAGGATAAGCTAGAACATTCCTGACACTTTTTGTGATCTATATTCTGATTAATAGCTAAATGATTATGGCAATCGGTATTCGTCTGTACTTCGTGATTAATAGCTAAATGATTATGGCAATCGGTATTCGTCTGTACTTCGTGATTAATACCATGTTGAGTGACTTGCTGTGCTTGATCTAAACAATGATCTTGGCTCATTTCAGTTTGCATATTGATATGCATTATCTTTACTGATGCAACAGACACACTACTCCATCCTATGGCAAAAACCATAAGAAAACAAAACCAAAGTTTTTTGGAGAGATGAGTCAACACGAATGCTATCTAGGAATAGAATTTAATCCAATATATCTTAACGGAATTTCAACTATTTACAACTCAATATAATTTAGTAGTTTCTCTAAAATTAACATAATACACGTTATACGAAATTATTTTAATTTTTCATTTAAAATCAATCACATAATTACACAACAAAAAGCCCGATCACACTAGATTGGGCTTTTTACGTGAACAGTCATGTTCCATGCCTGTATGGATAGTCACTACATTTCCAGGCGTTCAAGTTTCTTAATGATTTCAGCTTTCGCTTTATCCAATAACTCTGGATTCGTTTTAGATGATAGTAATTCTTTAGGCTTATTCCCGAGAAAATACGCTATTCGCTCCGCATTGGCTCCCGAAGGATGGGGTAAACCACTTAAAACCTGATTACTATTGAGGATACCGTCCTGAATCAGCATTTCAAATACCTGACATACTTTCGGCCGGCTTTGTTGCATAAAGGTTTGAAAGGCTGATTTCCCTTAAGCTACTCAAATTTAAGAGACAACTTGGGTATGAGGGCGACCTAATTCTGTGAATTTATTCAAAACTGCCATGCGTGCATGGATCTCATTCACCTGACTTGGAAAACTCCGCGCTGTTAATTTATCGCCTAATAATTTGATGCAATGCATCTTGGTTTCAACCAAACTTCGACGGTGATAACCAGACCACTTTTTCCAAAGCGATCTGCCTAGCCGTTTGACTGTCTTTAATAATTCATTCCGCTCTATAGACCTCGCTTGCTGATCCTTCCAAGGCTTTGCATTCTTTCTAGGTGGAATGATCGCATGTGCATCTCGATCTAAAATGACTTGTCGGCAGTGCTTTGTGTCATAAGCACCATCTGTATAAACAGAATCAATTGGTTCATCCAAGGGAATTTGAGCAAGTAAATCTTCGAGTACTTGAGAATCACTGACATTATTTGTGGTGAGTTGTACTGCACGTATTTGCAGGGTTTTAGCATCCATAGCAATGTGAAGCTTACGCCATTGGCGACGATATTCAGCCCCATGTTTCTTGCGTTTCCATTCACCTTCACCAAGAAACTTCAAACCAGTAGAGTCTACGAGTAGATGCAGTCCATCACTACTTTTTTGATAGCTAATCGCAATATCAATATGCTTTTGTCTACGACAAAGGGTGGAATAATCCGGAGCTGTCCAATCTAATCCGGAGAGTTTAATCAGACTTTGAACAAAACCTGTGACCATACGTAAAGAGAGTCGGAATAGTAATTTGATCATTGAGCAGCATTGAATCGCTGTATCGGAGTAGGTTTGATTTCGACCTTGCTTGCCTTGTGATTGTGCATACCACTGAGTCTTTGGATCAAACCAAATGGAAATATTACCTCGGTTAATTAAGGCTCGGTTATAGGATGACCAATTGGTTGTACGGTAGATTTTAGAGGCAGGCTTATTCATTTTGAAATTATATTGCTGAATAAGCTTTTGATGCTAGGTTTGTGCAACAAAGCCAGTAAGCCTGAATAGTTCTGCTAAAAATTGCTCACTATAATGGGTCAGGAAGCTTTCTTTTCATTTATCTATCGGGACACAGTACTGGTCATAAAACAGCCATAACAAGGGTTATGAGATCATTCCTCCAATGACCATATTTGCTAGTAGGCGCTGTATTTCTTTCTCCAATTTCAATACCTTCCTAACTCATTAGAAAATTTTTGAGCACCATGACATCAATTTTTTCCAGTTTTATCGTTGCAAAAATGAAATGCTGCGTCGCTTAAACGGCCTTCACCTCTGTTTTTATTTACATTAACTTACAATAGTGAGAATGATTAACATTCATTATCCCGTTAAGCTTTAGCTCTATTTTACTCTCAATAGTTTGATTCATGATCAAATTATGATCTTCATTAAGTAAAAAGATCACTGCATAGTGATGCGCTTTTTTATATTTATATCGCCTGATTCCTGATGAAAATTCCATGAAAAAATTCCGCTATCTGCTGATCCTACTCCTGCTCTGTGCAGGATTATCTTTGTCAGTCGGTGTCGGAGATATGAGCTGGCAGGGTCTATTACAAGGTCAGGCACATGACTGGCAACTGTTCTGGACCAGCCGTTTCCCACGTTTGATGGCCATATTGATTGCCGGTGCGGGGCTGAGTGTTTGCGGCCTGATCATGCAGACCTTGAGCCGCAATCGCTTTGTCTCCCCGACCACAGCCGGATTATATGACTGTGCCCGTCTCGGGGTACTGGTTTCAATTATTCTGCTGCCAACTGCATCGATTTTTCTAAAAACTGGTTTTGCGATTGTAGTCACCCTGCTCGGGGCAATGGGCTTTATGGCGATTTTATCGCGGCTGAAACATCGGGATACTGTATTTGTGCCACTGGTCGGCATGATCTTCGGCAGTATTATTTCTGCCTTTACCACCTTTATTGCCCTGCAAATGGATCTGCTACAGAGCCTTGCCGGCTGGTTACAGGGAGATTTTTCCACCATTTTAAACGGGCAATATGAACTGATCTATCTCAGTGTACCGCTGTTTTTGATCATTTACCTATTTGCCCAGCGTTTTTTATTGGCTGGCCTGGGACAGGATTTTGCTTCTAATCTGGGGCTGAATTATCACCAGACCTTATTTATCGGCCTGATTCTAGTGTCGATCATTACCGGCGTTGTCGTGATTACTGTCGGTGCGATTCCCTTCTTGGGCCTGATTGTACCGAATATTGTCAGCTTGTATCTGGGCGATAATCTAAGTAAAACCTTGGCACCGACGGCTTTACTGGGTGCCTTGCTGGTGCTCATCTGTGATGTTATCGGCCGTATTTTGATCTATCCTTATGAAATCCCGATCAGTCTGATTATGGGGGTATTTGGCAGCGTGATTTTCCTGTGGCTGTTACTACGGAGTTATCGTCATGTCTAATTCGGCCAAATTAGTGCTGCTGAGCTGTGCGGTATTGGCCAGTCTGCTGCTGTATCTCTGCTGGGATCTGGGTCCGGCATGGCGCTATTCACTCGGTCTGCGTTTTAAAACGGTATGCGGCATAGTGGTTGCCGGCACGGCGGTGGGAATTTCAACCCTTATTTTCCACAGTATCGTCAATAACCGGGTGGTTACCCCACAGGCGCTGGGACTCGACAAACTGTATGAGCTGTCCAAAAACCTGATTATTTATATTTTTGGTGCCAGCGCCCTGCTGTCACTGAATATTGTGGCTGATTATTTTATTTCACTGGCGCTGATGCTGGCCTTTGCCCTGCTGCTTTATCATTTTATTTTCAAAAAAGTGGCGGAAAAGAATATCTATTTCCTACTGCTGGTCGGACTGATCTGTGCCACCTTATTTGACAGTATGGCCACCTATATTCAGGTACTGCTCGATCCGGATGAGTTTCAGGTCGCCGCCTATGCCGGCTTTGCCAGCTTCAATTTCGTTAGAGTCGAACCGCTGATCCTGTCGACGCTGACCATTCTGCCAATCCTGATCTATTGTCTGCTAAAGGTGCGGATTTTTGATGTCATGGCACTGGGCCGCGATCATGCGCTCAATCTGGGACTCAATTATGATCGCGAGAGCCGTATCTCGCTGATTCTGGTGGTGCTGGCTCTGGCTTCAGCTACGGCTTTGGCCGGTCCGATGATGTTCCTCGGTCTCTTGGTTCTGAATATCAGTCTGGAAATTTTTAAAACCCATCGCCATCAGATTCTGCTTCCCGGCATGATCCTGGTTTCGTTACTGGTCCTGTTGATCGGGCAGTTTATTGTGCTGCATCTACTGAATTTGCGCACTACGCTCAGTGTCATCATTAACTTTGTCGGCGGACTCTACTTTTTTTGGATCTTATTGAAGGACAATAAAAAATGGCAATTGTCTTAGAACATATCAGCAAGCATTATCATGAGAAAACCGTGGTCAGGCAGGTGTCTCTCGACATCGGTGAAGGACAGTTCACAGCCTTTATTGGGCCGAACGGTGCCGGTAAAAGTACCCTGCTCGGCATCATGAGCCGGCTGATGAACCCGGATGCGGGTCAGGTGATGCTGGACGGGGAAAATTTGCAACAGATGAAAAATGCCGAGATTGCCAAGAAAATGGCGATTTTAAAACAGGCCAACCATACCGAATTGCGTCTTTCGGTTGAAGATCTGGTGGCATTTGGACGCTTTCCCTATTCACATGGCCATCTGACTGCTCAGGATCATCAGATGATTGACCAGTCCATTCAATATATGGAACTGGAGCCGATGCGACACCAGCAACTGAGTGAACTGTCAGGTGGACAACGCCAGCGTGCTTATATTGCCATGGTATTAGCGCAGGACACCAAATATATCCTGCTGGATGAGCCGCTCAATAATCTGGACATGAAACATTCAGCCCAGATCATGCGGGTGCTTAAGGACCTGTGCGTCAATCATGGTAAATCCATCATTGTGGTGATTCACGATATCAATTTTGCTTCGGTCTATGCCAACCAGATCATTGCCATGAAACACGGTGAGCTGGTCTATCAGGGCACACCGCAGCAGATCATGCATGAAGATATTCTGCAGGATATTTTCGATTTTCATATTCCGATTCAGCAAATCCAGCAACATCAGCTGGGCCTGTATTTTATTAGTTAGGAGACATCCATGCAATTCAAAACCAGCGTATCTGTACTGCTTGTCACCGGTCTTTTGGCCGCATGCAGTCCGACGGATGCACCTTCTGGCCAGAACACGACATCTGAAATGCAGCAGTTCGAGAGTCAGGCCGGTAAAATCAGTATTCCCAAAGAATTAAGCCGGATCACGGTGCTGGATACGAACTCCTTAAATACCATCCATACTTTGGGCGGCAGTGATAAAGTGGTGGCGCTGCCGCAAGGCACTCCGTTACCGGCAGCGCTGCAGCAGTTTAATAACAAGAGCTATATCGATGTCGGTACAGCGAAGGAACCCAATCTGGAAAAAATTGCCGAAAGCCAGCCGCAGCTCATTTTAATGAGTGGACGCATGGAAAACTTGATGGGCCAGATTCAGGGGATTGCCCCGGTGTATTTCAATCAGGTGGATTATCGCGACCGTTTTAATTCTTTCAGCCAGCATACCTTGAATATTGCGGATATGCTGGGCAAACGTGCTGAAGCCGAGCAGCAGCTGGCTACGCTGTCTAAAGACATCGATGCCCTGCAGGAAAAAACCAAGGATAAAACTGCCTTGGTGATTCTGGTCAATAACAACAAACTCTCTGCCTATGGGGTCGGTTCACGTTTTGGCCTGATTCATGACCTGTACGGTTTCCAGCCAGCCGACCCAAGTATCAAGGTGGGGACGCATGGCATGTCGGTATCGCATGAATTTATCGCCGAAAAGAATCCGGACTACCTGTTTGTGATTGACCGCAGTGCGGCGATTACCGAAGGTGACGGGGGTGCACGCAAGGTACTGGACAATAATCTAGTCAGACAGACCAAGGCGGCTAAAAACGATCATATTGTTTTTCTGGATTCTAGCACCTGGTATTTGATCAACGACAGTCTGGGCGGCATGCAAGCCATGCTCAAAGAAGTAGAGGCAGTGGTAAAATAATTTCCAATGCTGAAAAGACCGAAAGGCTCATCTCTTTGTGTGATAACGCATGAATAAATGAGTTCAAAATAGGTAGCTGAAAATAGACTGGTCGTGGTGATTTTAAAGTTGTCTCTCCTGATTTTAGTCATTGAGCTGAAGTAGAGGTGGCAGAAAACCGTTGAACTGAGACGCTTATCAGTATTTATCTGACGGCACTGTTGCAAATAACCACGAATGGTAAGCTGAAGACTGTTTTAGCTAAAGGTGCAGCATATGAATCCTTTCCATGGTCGGCATTTTCAGGGCGAAATCATTCTTTGGGCTGTGCGCTGGTATTG